>JAHFAA010000063.1:6467-12785 GCA_023250775.1 Bdellovibrionales bacterium | reverse complement strand
TTAAAATCAATGATATTCTTGGCGCTGCGACTTGGGGTACCTTTCTCATCATGGGGCCTTTGTATTTAAAGTATGCGGAAGCGGGCAGTAAAATCTTGTTAGTGAGGAGAGCAAAATGACGGGCGGTGATTTAAATATTTTTCAAATTATTTGGGATGCCGGTTGGATTGTAAAAGGAGTTTTATCAATTCTCTTCCTTTCTTCAATTTTTTCATGGACCGTGATCTTAAAAAAGAGAAAAATGTTTTCTTCGGCCAAGAAGTTAAATCAGGAATTTTTAGAGATCTATAAGCAAGGTAATACCTTTTCTGAGGTCTATGATCGCGCTCACCATCTCCCTTTATCACCGCTCAAAGCTATGTTTCTTGAAGGTCACCTGGAATTGCGAAAAGTTCGCGAATCGCAAAAAGATTCACCCCAGACCTTTAAGAGTTACATCGACACCTTTGGGATGGATGGGGTCGATCGCGCGCTCAAAAAGGGCGGGATTACAGCACGCATGGAATTAGAAGAAGGTCTGTCAGTGCTGGCAAGTATTGGCTCAATCTCACCTTTTGTTGGTTTATTCGGCACGGTCTGGGGGATTATCGATTCCTTTACCGGCCTCGCCAAGGGTGGCGGAACCTTGGAACAGGTGGCCCCCGGAATTGCTGAAGCATTAGTTGCTACGGCCGTCGGTTTGTTTGCCGCAATTCCTGCGGTATGGTTTTATAATCATTTTCAGATGCGTGTAAGTAAAGTCGAGGCGGATATGGAATGCTTTGGCCAGGAATTTATTAATACTGTCCAACGTATTGTGATCCGATAGCTATGGGATTTCAGCTTCCAGGAAAGAAAAGTGTGATGTCGGATATTAATGTTACGCCGCTTGTCGACGTCATGTTGGTATTGCTTGTGATTTTTATGGTTACCGCTCCGATGATGCTCAATGGGATTAAGATTAACCTGCCAAGGACTCGTGAAACGAACCCTGTCAATTTAAATACCGAACAGCTGATCTTGAGCTATACCCGTGAGGGCGATTTATATATCGGAGAGCAAAAATTTTTACGCGAAGAAATTATAAAAAAGATTTTGTACGAATTTAAAGCAAAAAAAACAGATGTTGTTTTTTTGCGCGCTGATTTTGGACTTTACTATGGCAAGGTTGCTGCTTTGATGTCGATGCTGAAAGCAAATGGGATTACCAAAATCGCTTTAGTTACGGAGGTAGATAAGAAGTCAAATTAGATCTTATCTTGCAGGTCATGGGCCATCCTTCTTACCAAAAATATTTTGCCATCTCCACCAGTGCTCATGTGGCGTCGTTGGCGTTATTAATCGTCTATTCAATTTTCTTAGGCCAGAAGTTAATGAACACTCGGAAACTTAATATTAAGTTACTGGACAGCGCTGTTCGTGTCGATGTTGTTGCCATGCCTAAGATGACCATAAAAGAACTCAAGCTGGTCAACCTGAATGATGTCAGCACTCCTGAAAAAGGTCATGAAGCGGAGGCAACGCCAGCTCCTGAGCCCACGATCAAACCTGATGATATTGTCATGAAGAAAGAAGTTCCCAAAAAGGATTTTAAAAGTTTTTTGAAAGAACTCGGCCAAAAAGTTCCTGAAAAAAGCAAAGCAAAAACGCCCGGCAAAGGAAACGCAAAGGATGCGAAGCTTGATAATGAGATGCGTTCCGATTTGAAAAATTTGGTTGTGGCGGGCAATAAATTATCTGAAGGGCGCGCTTTGGTAGGCACCGGCGCTCAAAAAAATTCGGGTGAATTCGAAAAATATTTATGGGGACTGCCTGATCATGTCCGCCCTTTTTGGTTGTTGCCTTCATATTTAACAAATAGTGCTCTTCAGTGTCGTATTCGCATTTTTCTGAGTAGAAATGGAGACTTGATCAAGAGCATTATCTTTGAAACGAGCGGGAATGCGGAGTACGATGAAAGGGCCATGGCCGCAGTTCAAAAAGCGTCTCCTTACCCAGTCCCTCCTCCAGAATTTATTCCACGAGTTTTGGACGGGGAAATTATTTTAGGATTTCCTTTATGAAAACGAAGTTTTTTTTCTTGCTGACAATTCCTTTTCTCTTGCTCTGTGAGCTAGGCGTCGCTCAGGATGGAGGCCCTGTAACTGTGGTGGCGGTGGGAGAGGCCGGCGCTATCAAAACTCGAATTACAGTGGTTTCGGATGCTAAAAATGATGACATCAAAAAAATCTTCGCGACTGATTTTGGTTTTTATATAAAAAAATTTGAAATGCTAGATACTGGGGCCATTGTATCGACCGCGTTCTCTAAAGACATTGATCAGGCCCACTACAATAGCAAAGGATATAGCTATGTCCTTCAGCTTTCCCGAGGCAAAACGGAGAACAGCACGCTTCTAAAGGTATGGGATATTAAGGGCAAGGGACTGGTGGGGGAGTCGGAGGGCGTGCGCGAGAGTAATCTCAGAGAGTTTGCGCATAACCTGGCAGACTTTGCGTATCAGAAAATTGTTAACAAAAAATCAATCTTCAAAACCAAGATTGCGTTTGTCTCTGACATTCTGGGGACTCACGCTTCGCCCATCAAAGAGATGTATATCATGGATTTTGACGGATTTAACTTAAAACAGCTTACGCATCATAACGGGATCGTAATCTCTCCCGCCTTCTCTAATAATTCCAAAAAAATTGTCTACAGTTTAATTCGCGGGCAAGGTGCCAAGGCCCGCAACATCGATCTCTTAATGTTTGATCTGGCCACAATGAAAAGTGAAATAATCTCTTCTCTTCCAGGGATCAATTCGGGAGCGGTTTTTTTACCGGGAGATAACGATATCTTGCTGACCTTAAGTCAGAGCGGGAACGCCGAAATTTATAAAATGAATTTAAAGAATCGGAGTTTAACCCAACTGACCAGTCACCCTGCCCCAGATGTGGATCCTTCCATTAACAACGACGGAACTCTCATGGCCTTTCTCTCCGGCCGCCCTGGAAAGGCCGAAATTTATTTGATGGATCCGTCTGGAATGGAAAAAGATGTTCGTCGAATTAGCTACGTCGGAGAGTTCAATGCTACTCCACGCTTTTCTAATGATGGAAAGGAGATTGTCTTTTCTTCCTGGATTGATAACTCCTTCGATATTTTTCGTATTAATAGTGATGCCACTGGGCTTGTGAGATTGACCAAAGACTTTGGCTCCAATGAATCACCAGTTTTTTCTCCTGATGGCGAATTTGTGGCCTTTACCTCACAAAGGGTTATTTCCCGGCGCGAGGCCGTTCAAAATATCTACATAATGACCCGTGATGGTGAAATCATAGGCCCTGTCACCCGTAAAATGGGGAACTGTTCAACTCCTAGGTGGAGCAACTAGTTGATATCACGAAATTGATGTCAATTAACGCAACACGGTAAAAAATATCTTGTAAAACTTTCAGACGCAGTGTATTATCCGAGTATCTTGATGCCGAGCGTTATTGTCGGCCATAACGATTTACACTGACTAGGAGTTGAACAATGAATACCAATCTTGCCAAGAATGTGACGGCCCTCGAACATCTTTCGTCTATTTTGTTATCAACCCTTGATGAAACAATCTTTTTTAGTGAACTCTCAAAATACATAAAGAATTCAATAGGTTGCGATAAAATTAAGGTTTATAAGGTTCAAGAAGATACTTCCGCTAAACTGATTTCGCTTGATGGCGGACCAGTTCATGAAGGCCAAGAATTAATGATCGGTGAAGGCCCTGCCGGACATGTTATTCGCACTAAACGCAGCTACTTTAGTAACAACACGGCCCGTGATCCATTGTTTGCCAAAGAATTGCATGAAGGCATCAAGGCCGAGTTGTGCTTTCCAGTCGGACACGAAGGCGTGCTGATTGCCACGATTCATCTTCAAAATTTGAGTGTTGAGCGTGAATTTAGCCGTGAACACATTAATTCTATTCAAGACATTGTTAATGAAATCAAAAGACCTCTCGCCAATATGAAACTCTATCTCTCTGCAGAATATTTGAATGAGATGTTGTTGAAAAAAATTGAGGAAAAAGAACGCGAGTTGGAAGAAAGAAAAAATGGAATGAGAATTTCGGACTCCTTTAGAGTGCTTGAAAAAGAAATGATTGGTAAGTCTGAAGTCATGCAGAATCTTTTGAAGATGGTAGACAAGGCCGCTCTCAGTGAATCGAGTGTCCTGATCACAGGTGAGGCCGGAACTGGTAAAGAAATGATCGCTAAGCGAATTCATTGTCGCGGACGACGCAAAGCTGGCCCATTTGTTGTGTTTGACTGTTCTTCTTATAATGAGCAAGAAATCGAAGCCGAATTGTTTGGAGTGACATCCAGTGATTCATTCTCAGGTCGTAACGATAAACTTGGAGTGCTGGAATTGGCCAATGGCGGAACTCTGCTGATTAAGAAAATTTCAAAATTGTCGGCGACAGTTCAGGCCAAAATGATCAATTTCATGAATGAAGGAATTGCCATCAGAGTTGGCGAGAAAATCCCATATCGTTCAGATGTTCGCTTGATCGTCAGCTCATCAGACGATATCAATAAACTTATCGAACAAGGTCTTTTTAGAAATGACTTGTTCTACTCAATCGCCAGAATTAATTTACAAGTTCCCGCAGTACGCGATCGTAAGGATGATGTAGAGCTTTTTGCTTATCACTTCCTGAACAAAGATAAAAAGAATGAAGAAATGAAGTCGCTCTCTCCTTGTGTGATCTCGGCGCTTAAAGAATACAAATGGCCAGGTAACTTACGCGAACTTCAGAACATTATTGAACGCGCTTATATCTTGGCAGAAGGAATGATTGTCGACAAAAATCATCTCTCGGATCATATCTGCAAAAAAGAAGAAGTTAAGGAAGAGAAAGTAGACAAGTTTCTTAACTTCAAAGAAGTGACCTTAGAAGAATTGGAAAAGGCGCATATTTGCCACTCTCTTGAGTTCTTGGGAGGCAATAAAACTAAGACAGCGAAGTTACTGGGAATTACCGTAAAAACCCTTTATAACAAGCTACATAGCTACGGTATGATCGGCGACGAAAAGGAGCTGTCTTTCTAGTCAAAAGATAAAAAATTAGAAAATAAAAAAGGGAGGTTTTGCCTCCCTTTTTTTTATTCGAGAGTCCCTTTCTGATGAGAAGACTTTATAGGGATGATTGATATAGTTAGTTTTTGACAGTAAGATACGGGCCGGAGGAACAATATGACTACAGAAACCGCTGCCATTGTTGAATCAACACCTGAGATCATTCTTGATGTTCCAGTTCGCCGTGTAAAGAATTTTCGCGAGTTACCAGATATAGAGAATTTCTATCGCTTCATTTACGAAAATGATCTTCGTCGTGAGGCCAAGCTTTTACTCGAGGCGGTTTGGACTGCCTTTATTAAAAGAAAAAAACATCAGAAAAAAGCTGAAACTCGTCATTAAAATAAGAGCTGAACATGGATGTTTCACCGGCCGTTGCGCCAAGACCTAGAGTCCTTTTCGACCCTATTTATGGCTTCATTAAATTCACCCCTGCTGAATGGGCGATTATTCATGGGCCTTTTTACCAGCGATTGCGTTGGATTAAGCAATTAGGTTTCTCCTGTTACGTTTTCCCCGGTGCCGAGCATTCTCGCTTCGGGCATTCAATTGGCGTTCTTCATAATGCCCAGAAGATTTTAGAATCCTGCGAACGTGCCGTTACCGATCATGAGCTTTTCGATACGAATGTCAGCTCCAAAGATATTTTGTTCCATCGTTCCGTTCGAATGGCGGCCCTGCTGCATGATTTGGGAACATTCTGTTTTTCTCATACGACAGAAGGCGCGTATGTCGATTTTGCCGAAACCACGAATCTAAAAGGCGGGAAAGGTCTACCCGATGACCACGAGAATTTAGGCTCTTTCATCATCAAAAACACCAATTATGAGGGCGGAATTACCAGAATTCTTCTGGATAATAATTTTGATCCTCAGCTCATTTCAGATCTTGTTAAAGGGGTTGGCCCATCTCCTCTCGCCAATCAGATTCTCCATTCTGAAATTGACTGTGATCGCATGGATTATTTATTGCGAGATGCCCATTATACCGGGCTTCGCTACGGTAGCTATGATCGTGATTATCTTCTCTATCACTTTCGCGTTTGTAAAATAGGGGAACAAGAAGTCCTGGCCATTAAGCAAAACGCCCTTCACTGTGTTGAAGATTTTTTGATGTCCAGATATGCCTGGTACAACCAAGTTATTCGTTCCCCTCGTGGAGCTAAATACGATGCCATTGCGGAAAAAATCTGTTTTTACATGTTGGAAAAAGGTTTTGTTTTTCGCTATGGACAGT
>JAHFAA010000063.1:0-6457 GCA_023250775.1 Bdellovibrionales bacterium | reverse complement strand
ATTGGAAATGATCGAAAAAAATCCTCATCACTTTTTCAATTTTAACGATAACTATTTTCTCAATTTGATTCACGTTTCCTATATTAACGGGGTTTTTGACAAGGCCGCCGATATTAAGGACATGGCCTCCACACTTCTGTTTCAAAAAGGCGCCAGGGCGATTAAGGATAATTGCTTCAGTCAAAGACTTCTCGATCCTGACGATCGTTCGAAGAATGAGAAAATCATCAAGAAGGCCGAGGAAAAGGTACTCGAAATTAAGGAATTTTTGAAAAAGAATGGGACCAAAAAAGATTGGGTTATTTCAGATCTTCCAAAGAAAATTATCACCTTTGTAAAATCGGAAACTAATATTGTAAAAGATAAAGTTGGTCCGAATATTCTGCTTGAACGTGACCCGGTTAAAATCGTGGATAGCGCCGGAGACATCAAATTGCTGGCCCAGATAGATCAGTCCATTATTTCCAAGCTTCAGCGAAGCATGAATTACATTCCAAATGTTTACTGCTCAAATAGTGCTTATGAGTTGCTTATCCAGGGCGGTATCGTCTCGGGGATGGTATCGGGTCTTGATTAAGGCGAGTATTATTGTCAATAATTGCCTCTTTTGCATGCAATCCAGGGAACTGTTATCATACTAGAGAAGGCCATCATTTTGCTGGCCAACGTTCAAATTAGGAAGATTTGAGCATGATGAAAGATCAAAGTTCTGCAGCACTTGGATTTAATAAATCTAAGATCAGATCATTCACGCAAGAACAAGGTACGCTCAATACAGCTCCTCTTTTGTTAGAGCTGTCGAACGTTTCTCATTCCTATGCGACGGTGTCTGCCCTCAAGGGCATCAATCTTCAGATCAGGGGCGGAGATTTCATTTTTGTTACAGGTGCATCGGGAGCGGGAAAGTCGACTCTTCTGAGCATCATCTCGGGAGAGCTGCCTCCAAGCCATGGAAGCATTAGTCACGGAATAGACAAATTATTTGTTACGCAAGTATTTCAAGAGTTGAAATTGATAGATAATTTATCCGTTAAAGATAATCTTCGGATGGCCCACGATCCAACGGTTTATAAAAATGACAATGAATTCATGGAAGTTATGACGGAAATGGGAAAGGTGTTTGGGGTGTATGATGCCCTTCATCGCAAAGTTTCCAGTTTAAATGGCGGATTGAAACAAAAAGTCGCCATCATGCGTGCTCTTTTGCCTGGGCCAAATCTCTTGGTCGCCGATGAGCCGACAAGTGCGCTTGATTTTGAAAGTACCAAGAAGTTGTATGATGTCCTGGCCTATTATAATTCAAAAAGAGCACTCAGCATTGTCTGGGCGTCTCATAATAGAGAATTGGTTCGTAAGTTTAGTGGGAAAATGGCCCATTTAGAAAAGGGAATTTTAGTTTATTCGGGGCATGCATGTTTTATTTAAGATTTTTATGGGGACAATTTAAGGTTCTGCCCGGCAAATTTATTATTGTTGTCGCACTCCCATGGCTCATGGTGGCCTCGCTAAAAATCATGCCACTGGCGGTGGAAAAAATCAGTCATGGTTTGATCGGTTCGAGACCGACGAGTTATGTGAATTTAATCTGTAGCGACGAGGAGCTGGCAAAATTTTTGGAAACGAGGGTGAAGGCATTACCGCTTATCGCCAAAGTTGAAGAATATGCCATGGCCCAAATTCAAGGTGCCGTTGCAAAAACCTTGGATGATCTGGAGATAAAAAGCGCTGATCAAGATAGTTTAAAAAAAATGGTAGGTTTAAAAATTTCTTTTGATCAGCAAGTCAGTGCCAGAGAATTCGAGTTGATCAAAGGGCATCTCAATCGTCTTGCCGCCACCAAAGAAATTATCTGGGGACCTTTTATTAATATTCCTCATGTTCAAAATTATTCTGATTATTTGGACTGGGCGCTTTATGGGACGGTTCTGATTATTCTTTATCTTGTCTGGATTTTTAATTTCTTTCCAATTAAGAATCTTCTCAGTCAGTCCGTCTATTTAATTGAGCGTTACCAAAGAAGATCACAAGTTTATCCAAAGATCATGACCTTTTTTATAATCGTGAATGTTTGTGTCGGCCTACAGCTGCTGGGACAGAAGATGCCATTGTTCTTTTATGGTGTTTTTGTTCTCTTAACCACAATGTGTATTATTGAAGTCCGTCGGCCATGGAAAAAAGTTTGATGCGTAAAATTCGTTATTCGCTCATTCTCCTGGTGTTTGGACTGGCGATGAACAGCTTTGCCTCTCAAGGCCCTGAGGCCTTGCGCCTTCAGAGCGAGCACAAAGAGCGCATGGATTTCAACAAAAAAAGACTGGATGAGATGCAAGGAAAGTTGCAGGTGATCGGGCGTATTTTGGCCTCGAAGGAGGGGAAGTTGGCCACCCTCAACAACGCCAAGTTTGATTTACAGACCGAAATGACAGAGCTTGGTTCTCAACTGCAAACACTTCAATCTGAAGTCATGACCAAGCAAAACAAGATCAGTCGATTGATTAAGGCGTTGGTGGCCCAGCGAACCTCACCCGATAGTTCAATGACAATGATTATTGTTGAGAAAACAATCCGCGAAAATATTGTTAAATTGGAGGGTGAGCTGAAGGATTCTGAGCAGAAGATGATTGATTTGAAATCAAAAATTGTGGTTGTGACACAAAATTTTCAAAACTTTTCTGATCAGGAAAATTCACTCACTGAACAGCTAAAAGAACTCAAAGATACAAGAAGTGAAACGATTGTTGAGATGTCTGAGATCGAAAAGAAGATTGATGAATTGCTTAAAATAAAATTTGTCGACAATACGAGTGCAGCTTCCGGAAATAATCGAAATTTTAGTGTCATCATGCCGTTGGAATCTTTCAAAGAATCGACGGTGGTTAAGAAAGGAATCACCCTACGTTTTCATGAGAGTGTTGCCCTCCTCGCGCCAGCAAATGGCCGAGTAGCATACTTGGGTCAATTAGGAAATTTGGGCGATGTTGTGATTATTGATCACGGCGAGGACTATCGTTCCATTTTGCTAGGTAAGGCCTCGTACACGATCGCGGCCGGTGATGAAGTCAGCAAGGGGGATGTGATTGGCCATGCCAAAATTGGAGAGAGTGCGGCCGGAGGAACTGGACAAATTTATTTTGAAGTAAGATATAAAAATGTGCCGAAGCCCGTCAGTAGTTTTATAGATTCAAAATTTAATGTACAGGATGTAAGGAATGCCGGCATTGCAGGAGCGGGCGCCGGCAATGTAAGCTTAAATAGTTCTAAAAGCGTTCGTTGATTTTTTTAAAGGCCATAACTATGACAGTCCTAACGCGTACACGATTTATGCTCGTTACTCTAATTTTCTGCTTATCACTATTTACCAGTTCGGCTGCGGAAAAAAACAAAGAGAACGCAAAAGCCAAAAGTGACAAATCAAGATTTGAAAAAATCGAGTTATTCAACAAGGTTCTTTTCCTAATTGAGTCAAATTATTATCGCGAAATCGATACCGAAAAACTGATTGAGGGTGCCATCAAAGGGATGATGGGAACGCTTGATCCCCATTCGGCCTATCTTGATGAAGATGTGTTTACAAAAATGCAGGAAGATACTCAAGGCGAGTTTGGTGGATTGGGCATTGAAGTCACCCAAAAAGATGGAATCATGGTGGTGATAACTCCGATTGAGGATACTCCGGCATTCAAGGCCGGCATCAAGAGTGGAGATAAGATTGTTGAGATTGATAATGAATCCACTCTCGGCATGACCTTAGAAGAGGCCGTCGATAAAATGCACGGAAGTTCCGATTCGAAAGTTTCGATTGGTATCGTGCGAGAGGGAACTGAGGGAATAAAACATTTTGATTTAAAAAGAAAAATGATCAAACTTGAGTCGGTCAAATCACAGCTCATTGATGATGTAATTTATCTTCGATTAACACAGTTTCAAAAAAGTTCCTCAGATTCACTGGAAGATCACTTGAAAAAGTTGAAAGCAAAACTAAAAACTGCTCCAAAGGGAATCATCTTTGATTTACGATCCAATCCCGGTGGTCTCTTAGATGAGGCCGTCGACATCTCTTCGATTTTTCTAAAAGATGGGATTGTTGTCTCTACAGAGGGCCGTGATCCCAAAAGCAAAGAAATACGTAATGTTAAAAAAACGGGCTATAAGGAACTTGATACTCCGATGGTATTGCTCATTAATGGTTCTTCTGCCTCAGCTTCAGAAATTGTCGCGGGAGCGCTTCAAGATCACAAGCGTGCAGTGATCATGGGAACTCAATCTTTTGGGAAAGGTTCTGTGCAAACGGTTGCCAAGCTTGATGATGTTCGTGGCGTGAAGCTGACGATTGCTCAGTATATGACACCCAATGGTCGAAAAATTCAGGCACTCGGAATTAAGCCAGATATTGAATTAGACGAATTGGATATGGCTTGGCAGAAAAAATCCGCCATTGATTCCAGCTATCTTCGCGAAGCTGATTTGCGGAATCATTTGACAGCTACGATTGAAACACCAGATGAAAAAACCCAGAGAATTGAAAAAGAAAAAAAGGCCAGACAGGAAAGAATCAAAAGGATCGAAACACGACGTAAACAAAAAGAAGAAGCAAAAGAAGAGGAAGAAAAAGATTTTATTCCAGAAAATGCCAACCCTGCTCAGGATTACCAAGTTGTCCAAGCCGCGAATTTCTTGAAGGGGATGAGCGTATTTAAGGCCATTGATAAGTAGTTAAGCATGGCACTAGAACATCCCTCGTATACCGTCTCGGAATTTATCTCCGTTGTAAAAGAAATTCTTGAAAATGGGCTATCCACTGTTCAAGTGGAAGGAGAGGTCACTAATTTAAGTTTTTCAACTTCGGGCCATGTCTATTTTTCACTCGTTGATGATGATGCCTTAGTGAGTGCGGTTATATTTAAGTCCGATTTCTTGCGCAACCCTCTTGCTCGTCAAATGAAAGATGGAAGTAGAATAGTGGTTTCGGGAGGAGTGAATGTCTACAGCAAGCGAGGGACTTTTCAAATCGTTGTGCGACATCTGTCCCTCAAAGGCGTGGGAGATTTAAAAGAAAAATTTGAATTATTAAAAAAGAAATTGGCCAGTGAAGGTTTATTTGATCTTGATAGAAAGAAAAAGATTCCCGCCTTTCCTAAAAAAGTCGCTCTGATTACAGCACCAAACGGTGCCGCTGTTCATGATTTCATCAATATTTATACGCGCCGGAGCGTTTTTGCAAAAATCGTTGTCATTCCAGTTTTGGTGCAAGGAGAAAAGGCCCCTCAAAGTATCATGCACGGCCTTGACCTCGTTTTAAAATATAATCAAATTCACGGGACGGACGGGTTTGATGTTGTTGTACTCGCCAGAGGCGGAGGGAGTCTGGAAGATTTATGGGCCTTCAATGACGAGGCGTTGGCCTATAAACTCTCTGAGTATCCTCTTCCCACAGTGAGTGCCATTGGGCATGAGGTGGATTTTGTTTTGACAGATTATGTGGCTGATTTGCGTGCCGAAACACCCTCGGCGGCAGCGGAAAATCTCACAAAGCACCAAGTGGAAATTATTCAAAAGTTAAATCAGTTCAAACGACGGCTCCACGATCGTATGATGCTTGACTTAAGTGCTCATAAGGCCAAACTTGATGCTCGATCTCCGAGCAAATTAACTAAGTATTTTTGGCAATTTCTGGGAAATTTTCGCTCAAGACTTGAGTCCTGCAATTTAGTTTATCGCGGTCGAGAGCTGATGGGAGTATCTGACTTTTCTCTTCGCCTAGAAGAGGGCGTGGAGGGGCTAAAACGGGCCTTGACAAAAACCATACAAATGCGGTCAGCCCAGCTAGACCAACTAAATGGAATTCTAGAGGCCACCTCCCCTAGAAAAGTGCTTGAAAGGGGATATTGCCTGGCGAAAACTCCTTCAAAACATGTTATCCTAGGAATAGCTGAATTTAATGCATTAGAGCGGAATGATACACTTTCTCTTGTATTTCATGATGGAGAAGGAATTGTTGTTAAAAGTTAGTCTTAGTCTATGTATGGTTGCACTCCTTTCTTGTACCAACGGTACGAGTGTGGCCCAAGGTTCTACTGATAAGAACCAAGCAGCACAAACAGTAGCTCAGGCGACACCTGCGTCTTCGCAACCGGCCCCTTCCGCAACGGCTCCCGTTGTTCCATATTCCACTCTTAACGTCGTCATCAGGCCAGGTGAAGTTCAGTACCTAAAGTTCCCGCGGCCAAATAACTTTCCGCAAGGTGAGCTGTGGTGTGGCGATCAAAAATTTCCTGTTCAAGAACAGGGCCTAGATCTGATTGCCTTTATTTCTGAGAGTTATTTTTCTGAGGTTGATCACCAAGAGTGTTTATGGAAATCGCCTACCGCAACTTATAAAATTGCAAACGTGGCAATTCACAAGCGATCTTTCCCGCAAGAATTTTTGAAAGTGAATCCAAAAACTGTTGAACTTTCT
>JAHFAA010000438.1 GCA_023250775.1 Bdellovibrionales bacterium | reverse complement strand
ATCAAGCAAGGCCGACAAAATATGTTGGCCTTGCTTTTTTTATTGGCAAATTTTTCCTAAGGATATTTGTGCCGCCGCCCGATCATGTAGGTGATGAAAAGCGATTTTTCTACAACCGGCCCCTCAAAACTGCTTGTGCGAATGTGTCACAAATGTGGCCACGCCAATGAATCGGCCAAGGAATTGGAACGCTGTGAAAAGTGCGGCAAAAGCTTTTTGCCCTTGATTTATGCAACCGCTCAAGAGGCCAAAACCACCAAGGCCTATCAGCAACTCTTCCAAAAGTCGTCCGACGTCGAAGATGAAGATCTGATCACGGGTTTAACCGTTCTTTGGGACTAAGAATTCCGAAAAATCAAAAGACAAACTAGGTTTCCTCATGTCAGACTGAAAAAGTCCGCTACCTTTATTGATGAGGCGACATGCAAATCACCACAAGTAATCCTGAATCAGAACTTCACCCGGTCATCCAGGCCATTTTAGAGAGGCGCGGATACAAAGGCCCTCAAGGGCTTGCAGAATTTTTTTCTTGGGATCTAAAAAAGCTCAGCGATTTGAGTGCCCTGAAAGATTTAAATAAGGCCGCCCAACGCGTGGTCTTGGCCGTGCAGCAGGGAGAAAAAATCGGAATTTATGGCGACTACGATGTGGACGGCACTAGCTCCTGCGCTCTTTTGTATTTCTTTTTTAAAATGCTCAACGTCAGCGTCGATTTAGTTCAGCCTTCTCGTTTTGTCGAAGGCTACGGCATCCATCCCTTAAATATTGATGCCGCCGTGAAAAAAGAGCTGAAACTTTTAATCACGGTGGATTGTGGAATTACCGCTCACGATGCTGCCAAGCGGGCGCGTGAAGTTGGTCTTGATTTAATTATCACTGACCATCACAAAGAATCGCTGGAAGGTTTGCCCCAGGCCTATGCCGTGGTCAATCCCAATCGCAATGATGAAAAGGGTGATGCTTCTTTAAAATCTCTTGCCGGTGTGGGCGTGGCCTTCTGTCTTGCCTTGGAAATAAGAAAAATTTTGGAAGGGCAGGGCAAGCCGATGCCTAGCCTTTATCCACTCTTGCAATTTGTCGCCATTGGAACAATTTGCGATCTCGCTCCTATGACTCCGGTCAATTTAAAATTAGTTCGCCACGGACTCAAGCAGATGGCGGAGTCATGTTACTCCGGCATTCGTTCTTTTTTTACTCCTGAGGAGCGTGCCGCCGGGAAAGTCCTGAGCGAAAAATGCGGTTTTTATATTGGCCCGATGATTAATTCCAAAGGCCGTCTTGAGCATCCTGAAAAATCGCTGGAACTTTTGGTTTCAGAAGATTCTGACCAAGCTTTTCTTTGCTATAACCAATTGGACATTTCCAATCGTGAACGAAAAATAATTCAGGCGGGAGTTTTCGAGTTGGCGCGCGAGCAAGTCATCCGTGATTTAGAAGGGGATGATCCGGTGGTTTCCATCGCCTATTCTCCCGAGTGGCATGAAGGCGTCATCGGCATTGTTGCTTCAAAATTGACCGACACTTTTAAAGTTCCTGCCATTGTCTTCACCAATGCCGAAGAAGAGGGCATGCTCAAAGGTTCGGCCCGAAGTGCGGGCGACTTAAATATCTTTGAGATGTTGCAAAAGTTATCGCATCTGTTCGCCCGTTTCGGGGGGCACAAGGCGGCAGCCGGGCTTTCCATCAAAAAAGAAAATTTGCCGGTCTTCACACAGGAATTCAAAAAACTGTTGCGTGCCATTCCTCCTATGCTTCGCACCGATCACGAAACTTTTGATTTGGAAATTAAGGCGCAAGATATTGGGCCAAAATTGGCGCGTGATTTGGAAATGCTGGAGCCTTTTGGAAACGGCAATGAGCGGCCGGTTTTTCGCGTGCGCGATCTCAAAATTGAATCTTTTGAACTGATGCGCGATGTGCACGTACGTTGGAATTTAGTCAGCCAGACCGATCCCAGTCACCACCTGAAGGGCGTGAGCTTCAATTATATCGGAAAATGGAAGGCCATTCATCCTGAAGAACTTTTCAAGGCCGCTATCTCCCGTCCGCACTCGACTCCAGCGATTGATTTTGAGCTGGGGATCAACCGCTGGAAAGGCAGAGAGTTTGTGCAACTTCAGATTAAAAATATCGAGATGAATTGTTAGTTCGCGGTTCGCAAGATCGTGAGTTTTTCAATCAGCACATCCTTGGTCGGGCGATCCATGGAGCCGGTTTCCACACTGCCAAGTTTTTCCACCACATCCATTCCTTCCACCACGCGACCAAAAACAGTATGACGACCGTCTAAGTGTGGAGTAGGGGCAAGCGTGATAAAAAATTGGCTGCCATTGGTGCCTGGGCCGGCATTGGCCATAGATAAAATTCCCGCTTTGTCGTGACGCAATTTGGGATTGAATTCATCTTTGAAACGATAGCCTGGTCCGCCTGTTCCTGTACCTGTCGGGCAGCCACCTTGAATCATAAATCCTTCGATGATGCGGTGAAATTTCAGGCCGTCATAAAATGGGCCTTTACGAGTTGTTTCCTGGCGGCCTTCAGCCAAATTAATAAAATTCCAAACCGTTTCAGGGCATTCTGTGGCGAAAAGCTCAATGGTGAATTCGCCTAGAGTTGTTTTGAAATGCGCTTTTGGTCTTGTTTCTTTTTCTTCTTTGTAATCAATTTTTTTCGTCGATCCAAACATAGATACTCCTTATTATAAAAAATTAAAAATCATGTAAAGTTACAGGGCCTTCGATTTCTTCAGGCATAAACTTGCCGTGCGAATAGAAATGTAATTCTTGATCCTTATTAAAATAGGCCGAGAGATAAAATTTCGCTCCCGCAGCAATGGTTAAATCAGGAGTGTAGGGAGACATGGCCTCAGTGCCAAGCATTCGAATATTGTGATCTGCTATTTTTTCATGCTCTAAGACCTTCTCCAATTCCAAGGCCGTGAGGCAAAAAGAAACCATCACAGGATGACCTGACTGGGACCAATTATTGTTCATCAGCTTAGAGGCCATTCCGGGTTTAAGTTTCGGAAGCGTTGCGGGAGTTTCCGACCAGGCCAGGTAAGGATCGATCCACAGAAGATTGATGCGTTTGAAAGTGGGCGCTTGAAAAGAATAAAATTTTGCCTGCACTCGATCGAGCGCTTGGTAAAATAAAAGTTCCTCTTGCTTGGGTGGTAGGCCTAAAAGCTTTGACGAGTCGAGGTCAGGTGCTTGTCGCGCAACCATGAGGACATTTTGTTTTTCCTGATTAAAATTAATTTGCGCTTGAAGAATATCAAAGTAGGAGAGTCCAGATGATCCCCCCACTTCTTTGGCGTCAAAGTAGCGAATGTTTTCAAGTCTGTGGCAACCACCAGCAATCGACCCATTGGCCCAGTTAGGAACTTCGGGCAGGAGATATTTCACCACATCG
>JAHFAA010000437.1 GCA_023250775.1 Bdellovibrionales bacterium | reverse complement strand
ACAGGGAAAAATGGAAACACTGTTTTTTAAAAGATAGGGCAAGAGAAATCCCGACCAGCACCAGCGATAGGTGCCTTTGTAATCAAGCGGTAAAAAAAGATCATGCAGGGAGAGGCCTGACATGGCCTTAAATTCCGTTAACTCACGGGGGATGTATCTAAAAAAGACCAACCACTCCATCATCTTTAAAAAAATGAAGAGGACAACAAGATGCCACGGTCGAATCCTGCTGGATTCAAGAGACATGAGTGAATTGTGGTGTGCCAAGGTCATAGACCTTTTCTCCCAGAATATTTTTCAATTTATTTTCGAAAGATTGCCTTAAATGCCAGGGAAAAATAATGAAGGTCGAGGATGGATGAGAAAAATCTTTTAAGACCTTGTCCTCGGGCACAATCGGGATCCACGTGCCGGGCGTGGTCCGTCCCCATTTGTCTGAATTTATTTCGCCAATCATGGCGATTTCTTGCTCTGTGATCTTGGCCAATTGCAGCCAAATATTTCCTTTGGTGGAGGCGCCCAGGCCCACGATGGGACCGCACTTTCGGCGCGCATGTAGAAATTTTTGCAAGGCCTTTACTTTCTGCTCGATTGCCACAGGCCATTGCAACAATTTATTTTGCCTTTGGGGAGAGGCGTCTTCGGCCAGCAAGCGCGCCAAACTGGGATCTTCCTGCCAAGGCCCATCTTTGCGGGCAATGAAGAGAAGCCAGGAACCTCCGTTGGTGGCGGTTTTTTCCGCACGATGAATAATCATCCCCACTTTACGAACCAGATATTGCCATTGCTTTAAATCATAAAAGGCCAAATGTTCGTGGCAAAGTCCATCGGCAAGATTTCGCTCCACCATTTCGCCAAGGGCCATGCACTCAACCATCCACAAACCACGGGGATGCAATAAGGAGTGAATCTGACTTGCCACTTCCAAGGGACGATTCAAATCATAAAACATCGCCAAAGTTGAGATGAGATGAAATTGTCCTGCGCGATCATGGGAAAATAAATGTTGGCCAAAAAAATCCGGCAACCAACGAATCAGACCTTTTTCGCTTCTCCTAAAAAAACTCGCCAGCGGTTCAACCGCGACTAAATTTTGCTGTCCTTTTTTTTCAGCAAAATGCAAGAAGGTTCCATCGTTAGCACCAATATCCAAAATGCCATCATCCGGAGCACACTTCAACATGCCTTGGGCCCTGGTCCACAGGTCTTCAAGATGCTTTTTCATTTGCTCGTTTTGGCCGCTGCGATAACCGTACTCTCCCGTAAAAAAAAGCTGCGGATCATAAAGATACGCCGATTGAAAAAGCGCACATTCAGGATTCTGACATTGAACAAAATCCAATGGCCCCCAATCAATACCCTCACCTATCTGCGGAAATTTTCCTGCTTGGGCCATGGGCCCCCAGGTGACACAGGGTTTTAATTGGGTTGAAGCACATAAGCGACAGGCCGTGAGAAACGGCGGTGAGAGAATGTGATCTTGAGAACGAGGTTTCATTTCACGCAACCTCACTCTTATAACGAAAGAGATGCGATGAGCGCGGCGAACAAAGAGGCGTCAGATCAACCGCCAATTCACTTAAAAATTGATGAAAGGACGGCCCGTCAGTGGCAAGGCCCACCACTCCCAACGGTCCCCAGTAGGGCCAATAATTTTTAGCATAGACTCCCTCCCTCACCTGAAAAAAAAAGTCCAGGACTTGCATGAAGAAGGCAAAAAACATGGCACTGATGCGCAAAAGAATGAGCGGCATTTTATTGGCGAGAAAAACAAAAATTTTTTGCCACCATGGTAAGGCCCTGGGGAAGCTGGCCCAGACTTCTCCCTTTGCTGCCAGCATTTTGCCCATTTCATCCAAGGCCTTCTGCTGATCGAGCGGAGTTAGATAGCACAGCATTCCAAGGCAAAAAATATAATCAAAGGTGATCCCTTGAAGCAAACGACAAGAGCTCAGTTCTTGCGCCTTTCCCTGAGCAAAGCGATCAGATAAATGGGGAAAGCGCGATCTGGCCTCATTCAACGCATGAGAACATTGATCGATTCCATAAACTATCGCCCCACCTTTATGAAGCGCATGGGCCCATTCTCCATTTCGACAGCCGACATCCAAAATCTTGAGGTTGTTTAAACCTTGCGGAAAACAGCGGCCAACCACTTGATCGAGAGCTTCCTCTTTAAAACAAGGCCCTGTACAATACTTGAATAATAAATCCCGCTTCATAATCCTGAAAATGGTAACACAAAAATGAGTTCCGCGCCTGATTTGTCGATTGTTCTCCCCTGCAAAAATGATTGGCCGAATTTGCGTTGGCTCATCCCTGAGATGATCGAAAAATTATCCCGCCACGCCTTCACCTTTGAAATTCTAATCGTGGACGATAGTTCAAAAGCACAGGACTACATGTCACCCTATGTTCGAATCATTCGAAGGACCGGCCCGCCTTCCTTAGCACGGGCCTTGCACGACGGATTGCTCTCGGCACTCGGAAGGTGGGTTATCACCATGGACAGCGACGGCAATCATCGTCCTGAAGATTTAGAAAAACTTATTTTGGCCATGCCCCAAAACCTGCACGCTTGGATTATCGCCGAGAGATCCGACTATCTCGACCCTAAATATACCTGGATTCATCGCCTGGTGAGCTGGCTGGGAAATACCATCATTCAAGCGGTATGCAATTTACCAACACGCGATAATACCTTTGGACTTTTACTGGCCTGGAAAAACGATCTCCTGCAATTGCCATTAGAAAAAATTTTCCATGGCCACGGTGAATATTATTTTCGTCTCTTAAGTTTTGCCCATGAAAAAAAAATTCCCATGACAACCATCACGGCCCTGCATGGAATTCGCCCGATCGGTTCTCCCGATGCTCAACCGTTTAAACGTTTGTTCTCATACTCAATCGCACTTTGGAACCACTACTATCTTTTGCGGGATACACTTTATGCCTGAACGTAAAACCGCCCCCATTCATTTTGCCTCTCCTCACACCAGTGCAGAAGACATTAGCGCCATGGTTCGCACCCTCAAACTCGGACACTTGTCTTTTGGCCCGGAGGTGACGCAATTTGAAGAGGCCTTGTCCGAAATGCACCACCATCGCTCGGTTCTTGCCATGAGCAGTGGCACCTCGGCCTTGCACGCTATTTTTTTGGCGGCCTTATCACAGGGACTCCTTCACCCGGGCGACGAAGTACTCATTCCGGCCTTCACCTTCGCCGCTCCTATCAATATGGCCTTGAGCGTGGGATTGACACCGCGCCTGGTGGATGTATCAGCGCAAACTTTCATGCCAAACGGTGCACTCTATGAGGCGGCAAGAACAAAAAAAACCAAAGCGATTGTTGTCGTCCATATCTACGGCCACCCTGCTCCCATGCCCGAAATCTTGAGCTGGGCCTCTCAGCA
>JAHFAA010000062.1 GCA_023250775.1 Bdellovibrionales bacterium | reverse complement strand
TCTACAGTAACACCCTTAACGCCCGCATTTCCTGCCACGCCATAGGCACCACCGCCACCGCCACCACCACCGATGCCACCACCAAAGCCAGAATAGGTTCCGCCTCCAACTCCTCCGCCACCACCTGATCCATCATTATTGGGTGGCAGACATCCATCGGCGTCATCGCAGCTCCCTCCTGCGAGTCCACCTGGCCCACCAGCGCCACCACTGGCCACATTGCCGGCCTTCAAGGCGCCACCACCTCCGCCAGCGACACCATTGAGCGAGAGAGCGGCGCTGATCGTAACTGCGCCGGTACTTTTAATCACCAGAATGCCACCTCCCACCACCGCGACAGGAGCGGAAATGGTGACACTGGCGCAGTTATAGGTTCCACCTGTAACAAACGTGGCCTGGGTGCAGGCACCTAAAACTCCCGTGCCTGAATTAAATGTTTGGGCAAAAATTGAAACAGAAAAAAATACGCAAAAGGAGAAAAATATTCTTCTCGAAAATCGAAGGATCATGGCGAAATTCTACACGAGATACGAAAACTATTCGAGCTTTGTGATCATTACCTGAGTATAAATCTCGGGCCCGCCAAAGCTGTTGGGAAAACCAAAGCCCGTATCAGCACGGGTTGCAGCACAACGATGTTCAATTCGAACCACCGCACTCTGAGTAAGAATTAACTGACCAGTAATCTTGGAAAAACTCATATTGGCATAGGCCGAGCTTCCAAGGGAGTTTGAACCGTAGAGTAACACCTGACCATTGCTGACGTTGAATAAACGCGTCTGATGCATATTGGACAAGAAGGCAGGAGCATCAACTTCAATCGTATATTTGCCTGGCTGCAACGTCAGAGTGTTTCCGGACAAACTCACAAAATCCATATCCCCAGTCAAATTGTTTAGATCCCGCACCATCCAACCACCGGCGGTGCATGTGCCACCGTTGGTACCCGAGGGCTTGATGTCTTTTGCAAACGCCACCTTCATCGCCGATGGCATGGCAGGCAACATCTCGGCAGGAATTTTTCCGGTTGTATCGAGCATCGGAATCTGACCAGCGCCTGAGCCCACATTCACACTAATGGTGTCGTTGTTGGCAATGACTCCGGCCACTCCACCGGTCAGGCCAGCGCCAAGATTAAGCTGAACGGTGGCATCACTACCAGGTGCCCCCGACAATCCTGGGAGGCCCATTTCGCCCTGAGGGCCTTGAAGACCTTGTGCACCTGCGGGCCCGGCATCACCTTTGTCACCTTTTATACCTTGAATACCCTGAATACCCTGGATTCCTTGAGCACCAGCTTCACCTGCCACACCTTGCAAACCTTGTGGGCCTTGTGGTCCCATTGGGCCGGTTGCACCTGTGGCGCCGGCAGCGCCCGTGGCACCTGCAACCCCAGCATCACCTTTGTCACCCTTGAGTCCTTGAATGCCTTGTGGTCCCATCGGGCCTGTTGCACCTATGGCGCCGGGAGCACCCGTAGCACCTGCAACCCCAGCATCACCTTTGTCACCCTTGAGTCCTTGAATACCCTGAGGGCCTTGCGCACCGGCGGCACCAGCTTCGCCAGCGACACCTGGCAAACCTTGTGGCCCTTGTGGTCCCATCGGGCCGGCGGGACCTGCAACACCTGGCTCACCTTGAGGGCCGGGCACACCTTGAGAGAGATCAAGCGAGGTTGCCGACCAATTCTGGCCGTCCCACGCAAGAACATCACCAACAGACTTCCCATCACCTATGAAGTCACGTGGTACCCAAGCAGTGCCGTTGAATTGTAAAATTTGTCCCTCGGTAGGAGTAATGAAAGGAAAAATTAATCCGACCTCTTGCTCATCACTTTGCATAATTTTTAATGAGGCCTCAGCTGTCACGCCCATGGGAAACAGGCCGTGAGCATGAGTCTCTAGACGAACATTATTGGAAACGTGAACACTCTTCCCTACAACAAAGCTATTATCGTTGCATCCTTGAAAATGAAGTCTCTCGCCGCTCTCATGATAGGAGACAGCTCCATACGTACATTCGAGAGAGTTATCGAAAACCAAAGAAGCATGATCGAGATTTCTAAAGATTGAATTGTGCTCTACTGAGATATTTTCAGGCAGGGCCAAGAGTCCATTAAAATTCTTTTGCACTGAAAATTCATTTTGAAAGGCCGGCATTTTTGCTTCAATAGCAAAACGCCCTCCCCTTAGATTGCCCTTCACATAGTAGAGAAGTTGTCCGTCATCCTCTTTTGAGAAGCCATCGGCCGCCATAAAAATGGAGAAGGCCAAAAGCCCTAGAACAATCAGAAGAGACGTATTCCGAAGACTGTCGATTTTTCTGGTTGAATTCATAGCATTCCCTCAGCCTTCAGTTTAAAGCCGATACTCCACGAAACCTGAGTTTTTTGCTGGGGATATAGATTTATCTTAGATTTCAGCTAGTTAAATCGCTAGACAATAAACAGGATGGATGGGGCCAAAATCCAAAATGGGCCAAAAACTGCCAATATTTTGTGTGCTCTGAGGGGTCCTACTTACGCAGCAGACATTCCGCAAGTGTGTGGTACCATTCAACACCTTTTCCCTGAATGACAACACTTCCCTCGTTGGCCTGCACCGTATATTGAGCAGCAACATCGCGATACCAGTCGAGGCCGTAACCGGTATAGGGTAGACCAAACAGTTGTGGTTTACAGATTCCCACATTTGTTTCCTGGCGAGAAAGAGTCACATCTTGCGCCACTTGGAAACGTTCGGAAAATCCTGACAGCCCACCGTTCTTGCAGGCCTGCAGATCAAACTGATCCGTATGTCCAAGAACAATTCTGAGTTGTGCTTGCTTTAAAACTAAATCAAGTCCTTCAACATCAAGCCGCACATCACTGTTGTTGAGATCGATCTCGATGCCTTGAAGAGTAAATTTTTGATCAACATGCGCCTGTGGTTTGCACTGCCCCCATAGTGAATTAGGTCTCGGGGCCGCGCCCACTGCCGCCGAAAATAACACCGCCACAATCAACATTTTGCTTTTCATAACTAAGACCTCCCAAAACCAAACTTTTAAACTTCATAGCAAGGGCCGATCCAACCTGTCAGCGGCAAGACACTCTTGAGAAATTTTTACACGGACGGGGATTAGGAAAGGAGGCGTAATGCCAGAGCGGGCGTAGTATTAATGGATTTCAAGGCCATGGTACTTGTTTCTGTCAAAAGACCTGCCCGCACATTGGCCGCTGTTTCTTGTGCGTAATCGGCATCGCGAATTTTGGATCGAGAGGCGGATAAATTTTCTCGCGAGATCATGACATTTTGAATTGAACTTTGCATTCTGCTGGAGATACTGCCAATTTGAGCACGACTCCTGGAAATTTCATCCACCATGCCAACCAGATCACCCACGGCATCTTGCGCCTTTTCTTTGGTGACGACAGAGGTGCTCCCGGCCCCGAACAAATCTGTTTTTGATAAAATTTTTGCCATGTCGTAATTAATTTTCTCATGCTTCGAATTATTGATCCCCACCTGCATCTCATAAAATTCGCCGTGTCCGTCGAGCAGTTTTCGGCCACAGTATTCAGTCGAAGCACTAATGCGAGAAATTTCCTGCTTCATCGCTTGATATTCTTTTTCAACAGTCAGACGATCGCCATCACCCAAGGTATCGTTGGCGGCCTGCATAGCTAACTCTTTCAAGCGCACGGAGATTTCCTGAATGGTACTCAAGGCCCCTTCCCCCACTTGAAACATGCTGATGGCCTCGAGAGAATTGCGCTCGGCCTGTTGCATGGATCGAATGCTGGCAGTCATTTTTTCCGAGATGGCCAAACCCGACGGGTCTTGGGCGGCCTCATAGATGCGATCGCCGGAACTCAAGCGGTTGACGGCGCGATCCTGGTCCTGCCTGACATTGCCAAGCGTACGCTGCGCACCCATGGATATGGAGTTCGTGTTAACTCTCATCCGCCAGTGTCCTCATAGTGTTTTCCGTAATCACCACACACTTTGACCTACCTTAGACAACCAATCGGCAAATATTACCAATAAACTAAACTGGTCAAGTAATCCGGCTTGGCCTCAGTATTGCTCAGTTGTTTGGTTGAAGGTTGTAAACAGGAGGTAAAGGCCTGAATTGGGAACAAAACGATACCATTAGTGAATCAAAAGCGATTCACCATGGTGCCATCATGGCACCGGAGGACGTTATTGACACCGGCCTTGACCAGTCTATATTTGACTTTAATTATCGGGAAATTCAGATCGATCTTACACAATGGCGGCAGTTTCCTGGCTGGCCACATCTTTTTGTGCTGCTGGCCCTGCCCTTCTTGATGGCCTAATTTGATGGCCTAATCCCAAAAGTACTACAACGAATTGACGAAATAGAGCAGATCATTTCTTGTGAAATCCGCAGGCGCAAGTCCGGGCTTGCCTTGAGGAACGACCCCATGAAAAAGTCGCTGCCAGGTGCTTAAGTTGCGAGAAAAATCCATGGCGACAGGTTTGATCTGATGGTTCCGTTCGAGGGAACGATTTAACAATTTGGCCACAAACTCAGAGCAATAAAATTTTTCTTTTCCTTGAGCATCACGATTGTCCCACAAGAAAAAGGGATCAAAAGACGAACCCATAAATTGAGTTGTGTAATTGTGCCAAAGTTCATCTTCAAATTTATGAAAGCCTTGTGGATTTTCATGATAAAGCTGATCAAGCGCACGCGCGCGATAAATATGCGCCACACCTCCACTGCGTAAACCGGCAAGAAACTGATCCAATGTCACATGCTGAACACCACGACCTAAGGCCTGGGCAACCACCACCGCCCCCATGTCTTTTTGAACCACAATACCTGAGTGGGAATAAGGCGAATCCGTTTCATTTTCGATCAAGGGACAAATAGAACAGTTGAGTGAAAGAAGAATAATATCACCGGGACGGAGCTCAAGAATTTTGTCATCATCTTGGAAATCCTGGGCGCCCCAGCTAATCCGCACAAGAAAGAGCTGCATCAAGAGTATCAGCGTCGTCATTTTCAACATTTTCATAACTTTCACCCTTTATCGCCCAAACTTTGTGGCACTAAAAATCGCTCAAAACTCACCTGAGAAAGATAATTTTGTGTCCTCACAAAACCACTAAATCGGTCAGATTTCATGCGATTGGGCGGCATACTATCCCTGAACAGCAAGAATTGCCAAGTGCAAAGGCCGGCCCTCTCTGGCAAAATATTATTAAAAATCAAACTGTTACCAGGAATCGTCCCCATGAACTTAGTATTTAAAAACTCTCGCCACTCCCTAGCCTTTTTAATTTCTTGCGTGGCCGTGGCGCAACTCACCTGGTGGCCAATCGAAAGTGCGCGAGCAGAGTGCTCTGGCGCCGACGTGGATACTGCTCGAACCGAATGTGCCGCCAAAGTCGACAAGGGATATACCTTTAGCGAACAGGCATGCCGCTGCGTAAACTCGGAACAAAAGCAAGCACTGCGGGATAATTTTCTCAAGTGTCAGGGACTCACCGGAACTGCCATGCAAGAGTGCGTGGCCAACAATGCTGATAATAATTCAAGCCAGACTGATTCTGGTGTCGGAAATGGAGTGGCCGAAACCTTGGGAGATATCCAAGGCGGCATTACCGGCATCGCAACCGCCATGGCGCTTTTCAATTTTCTGGGGGCCAAAGATTCGCGTCCCGGTTGTACCTCACGATTGATTTTTTCCGCCACAGCAGTGGTGGCCTTTGGCGCCGAAGTTTACTCCTACTTTTTTTTAGAAAATAAATTGCGCGATTTGAGAAAGCAGTACAAAGATTATACCGATGCTGTTGCCGCTGGCGGCTCTGGTTCAGGTGCATCGGCCACCCAGGGCTCGGGCGGATTGGAGACTGCGACCGCCAATGCGCTAAAAAGCGGAAGCGTTTATGATGCTCAGATCCTGGCCTTCGACTATCTGAAGAAGGAACAGGAAACTATCGCGGATGTTGCCTCGACAAAAAAAACAACCTACATCATCGCAGCAGTAGGATTTGGAGCGGCCATGATTATGGCCCTCGCCGAGGCCATCGTTCCCACCATGATCAAATGTACCTCGACTCCGGCCAATCCAACGCTTATCACCTGGCTTAACTTTGACTCCCAAAAAAATATCACCTTGGACCCGCTGGAAACCTATCTCTACGCCAAAACTATGGCCGAGGGAAATCCTGCCCTCAACTTCAAAGATCAGATGGCCGGGGTGATGGAATTACAACTGCTTCTCGGTGGCCAGACTCGATCCCTTTCGCTTGAGACTTATAAACAACTCGACATCTTCGGCGATGAGCTGTCTTCTCTGCACATTTCGCAAAATGAACAAGCGGGAATTTTCCAGATGATCAAATCCACCATGCTGGCCGATGCCATGGCAACAGACAATGTCTTGAACAAAAAAAATGACAACGTCACGGGCACCAAAGTTGAGGATTGCTCGTTTTATGTTTCCATTATCACCGGTGTCGTCGCAGGCATCGCTATGGCGGCCTCCGACAAATTCCGCCTTGCCATGAGTTCCAGCCCCGGAGTGGCCATCATGTCCGGCGTTTCCATGGCGCTGAACATTGCCTTGGCCGCGATTGCCGCGGCGGAAGAAGAAAATGCCAAAAAAAATGCCGAGAGTGCGCAGAAAATTAAAGATCAATTTGTCAGTTCCGTCGCCTCATACTGCCCCAATGGCCGGGAAAATCTGGCCGAGCCAAGCTGTTACTGCTACACCGCAGATAGAAAGAAAAATCCCAATCGCACCAATTCGGATACCTGCAAATCTCTCTGGCAGCGTAACGAGCAAAATTTCTTTGTTGATCCCAACAGCAAGAGCATTATTTTAGGTGAAAATATTATTGGCTGCATGACCATCAACCGCCAATTCGATGCTCAATGCCAGTGCAAGAAATTTGTCGATAAGAACTCAGGCAAAAATGCTTGCTTCAGCGTTCCCATGACTTCCACCAGCCTAGGCGGAATGGGAGCGGGACTCGGACTCGGCAATACCATCAAAGACCTCAACAACCTCAGTAATGGCAACTTTAACCGAGGCTCGGTCAATCAAAGTGATCTCAATCAACGGGCGGCGCGCACCAAGGATCTTGGGACCCAACTCTTGAAAAAACTCAATGATGATCGAAGCAAAAATAAATTATCTTTGCTCGATTTATCACCTAAAGGTGTTGGTAACTTCGTCAACAATATGGTGCCTAAATCGGCGATTGACGCCGTCGCCAAGTCAAAATTCTCTCCCGAAAATTTTAGCGCCCAAAACCGTCCTAACAATTCGGCGATCAAAGACGCCCTGGCAAAAACCGGCATGGATAAAAAATATGAATTCGTCGGCGGCAATGGTGGCAAGAAAGGAGCTGAAGAAAAGAAAGGATTCAATTTTGAAATGGATAACCAAGGTAACAATAACGGAGGCGATGCCGTGGTTATGGATGGCTTCATGGATAAAAAATTCAACTTCAAAGACAACGATATTGTGAAAAATGGAGACGTCAGTATTTGGCAGGTTATTTCCAATCGCTACACCCAAAGTGCCCTGCCTCGCCTCTTCGCCACTGACGCCGAAATAAAGGCCATGAATGGTGAAGCTGCCCCGGCCCCCCAAAACACACCGGCGCAATAATTTGTGAACGCGACTTTTGAAATACTGACAGGAAGAACGGAAGAACATCTCGCCCGTCATTCGGGATTTAATATTCTCATTCACAAAGATGTCGTGGCCCCACTGAGCATCTTGCAGCAGGAGGCACAAAAAGCGGGCTTTGAACCCATGATCGTGTCTGGCTTTCGCTCTCACCAGAAGCAATTGGATATTTGGAATGCCAAGGTAAGAGGTGAACGAGCGGTTTTAGATGATGATGGCGTGCCTTTAAACATTCGCACTTTGAGTGAAGAAGATTTGGCCCTGGCCATCATGCGCTGGTCGGCCCTCCCCGGTGCCAGTCGCCATCATTGGGGCACCGATTTTGATATTGTTGATCGCGCCGCTCTCCCCTCCCCTGATTATCAAATTCAGCTTGTGCCCGAAGAGGTTGAGGAAGGTGGAATCTTTGCGCCCTTTTATGATTGGCTGGAAGATTTTTTAAGTGCCGGCAGCACACCAGGTTTTTTCTGGCCCTACAAGACAGATCGAAAGGGTGTGGCCCCCGAACGCTGGCACTTAAGTTTCGCGCCGATCGCCAATCGTTTACAGTCGGCCTACGACTTTGAAATTTTTTGGCGCAATATTGAGGAATCAAATCTTTTGTTAAAACAGGCGGTCAAACTTTCGGCGCATGAACTTTATCATCGTTTTTTTTTGAACATCACACCTTCGGTGTCGTAGACGGCGTTTCACCCACGGCACTCAACCAGTCAGCGGTTGGTTTAATCAAAGCACGTTTTTCTAAATCAAAAAGGCCAACCACAATCTCCACTCGCGAGGCGACCTCGCCATCTGATTTTTCTATCCACTGTTTCATGCCCATCAAAAAAGTATTGATCATGCCTGTCGACTGTGACCTGATCAGGATCTTCTCGCGGTTAAACAGCTCGCGGCGAAAATGAATATGCGCCTCGACAATCACAGGCCCAACTTTTTCTGTCTTAATGCGATCAAAACCATAACCATTTTTGGTGGCAAAATCCCAGCGCGCTTCTTCATAAATTTCCAGATAGGTGGCATTGTTGACGTGGCCAAAAGTATCCAGATGGTGCTCTAAAATCGTGGTCTCATAGGTAAATTGGGTGGACATGAACGATCCCTTGGCATTCGCCCATAAAGATGGGCATCAATATTTTTACTTTACCCTTCGTTCGGGAATGCTCTGGAATAAACCTAATGACTTAAAAAAACTAGCTATTTCTGAGATCAGGCCCTTAGGCCTCAGAGAGTGGCCTCAACTCATCACCAGTTTCAGCCGATAATATCTTATAATGGACTAAAATGCTTAAATCCCTAGAGGTTTAGTATGGCCCTAAAATTTATAAGTCTCCTGACGTTCCTCTTCATCATCACCATTTTAGGCATCACGCCGACTGCAAAGGCGGTGGATGCTGCGGATGCAGGACAGCCGGGAAAACCCTGTAAGACTAACCTTCAAGATGAGGGCAATGACGTAAGGTGCAAACTTCCCGAAGATATGCAAACAGCGGCCCTCAATCCAGCTCTCTTTGAGAACTGTAATAAGGCCAGCTTTAATACCGTTCCAGACATCACAGGAGGCGGAATAGCTTGGCCTGAAGAAGTTCTCACGAATGGTAAAGGTATCGCCAAAACTCTAGGACGACTGTGCTATCTCAAACTCCTATGGAAAGCGCGGGCAAAAGCGCAAACACAGATGAGTGAAGGTTTCGGAGTCGATGGTCAAATCCCCTCCATCAATCTGTACTCAGGCGCATCAGAAGCAGGTGCGACGACACCGTATCCGAATTTTTTCAATGTTGATCCTTCTGAGAGAAGCGATGAAGGGCTCTATCCCGGTGGTGATTTTTTTAAAAAATGTCAGCGCATCGATTACAACGGTAACGGCGTGGGATTCAATCAGCTCATCAAACGACAAGGCGGATATCAGCCTGACTCGGATCAGGTGAATTTTCGTGCCGAATATACAAAGTTGATGAAAGAATTTCATGCGGCGATTACTATGCCAACGATGAGATTTGGCATAAGCACTCCTGATGACGAGGTCGAAGGAAACACAAACCTCTATAAAAATAAATTGGAAGAGTTCGGTCCAAAATTTAAGCAGCTATTTTCTGATGCTCGAAAATGTACCGCCGCGCGATTTCTTGTAAAAAGTTTTATTAACTGGGGCGACGCTGATCAAACCAAAAAACCGGCCGACAAACAATCGTTCGATGGCAAAATTAAATGTAGATCGGAAGGGCCGGAAACCCAAGACTACTGGTCCTGTTCGGCCACAGTCGATGCCTACAATGCCGCCGAAATTGCCGACAAAGGCATAAGCACTGTTCAACAAATTGATTTCATGAATAAGCAATCAGAAGTGCAGACAGATGCCATGATCCATCAAAAAGATGATCTGACCGCGCCTCTCAAAGCACAGCGAGATATCGTGAAGAAAGAATCTGAGGTCGCCCATCTCGCCGGCACAGTAGATCTCGCCAAGGCAGCGGTCTTGGCCGGCGCCATGGGGTCAATCCCCACAATCTCCGATATCGTCAGTAAGTGTGGCGAGCTTTTAAAAAAATCTGACTCTCATCAAGTGCAACGGGATAATTACAATTATGTTCTCGCCGTCATGCGCTTTCATGTGAATTTCCTCCTCTACTCTATAACTTCGCGAGGCCCGGGCGCCAATGCTTCGGCCTTCAATGTCACCAAAGTTATTCCGGCAGCAAATGCTCAAACCTATGCGGGCATGCAGGCCGGTGCCGGAGATGAGGACAATCCAGGGCCGACACAACAAGGTTCAATCGACCTATGTGCCAACGTGGCCGCCAATCAGGGCATGAACCTGGCGATGAACGGGCCTGCAAAAGATGCTGCCAAGGCCGCCATGATTGCCGCCGGACTTGAAGGGATCGCCAATCAGGCCAAGGGCGTGATCCTAAGCGGACAAGCGGATAAGATCGATGACGCTATCGATGGCATGGCCAAGTTCAAACCGGATCTTCCTACTTTTGCCAGCCAAGATGTCATGGTTCAAAAATGTCAGGCCGATCCAACTTTGCCTGAATGTAGTCAATTCAATTTTAATCATGATGTCGGATTTGCCTCCAATGGCATCAGCATCGGTGGTATGGCCGACGGAACTTCGGACCCCTCTATTTTAGGCTCGGGAGCTGACAACGTGGCCAATGCTACGGGCGCTAATGGCGATACCAATCGCGCAGGTGTGGTGAAAGGCATCGGTGGTTCTGTGGGCGGTATCGTTAAGCCAAGCGGACTTACCTCAACGGTTGGCGCGGCCCACTTCAAGGGTGGAGCAGCTGCTGCTGCAGGGGGCGGCGGTGGTGCCGGGCCTTCGGCCTTGGGTGGAGGTGCTGGCGGTGGTGGTGAAGGTGGCGGTGCTGCGGGCGGTGGTGCTGGCGTGGCCGGTGGTTCCAAGGTCCAATACGATGGCGGTGGAGCGAAACTGGCCTACTCAGGTGGTGCTGGCGGTGGTAAATCAAGTGCCACGGGTGCAGCGGAAAATCCTTTTGCAAAACTCTTTGGCGACAAGAAGGGTGAAAGTGAAAGTTCGATGGATTTCGGACGAGGCCCTGCCTCAGTCGGAAGCCAAGGCGCCAATATCTTCGGCATGATTTCCAATCGCTACCAGCAGGTCAATGGTTCTAAACGGCTCCTCGAATACGAGGCCAAATAGGCCCTGGTTCACTAAAACCACATCCTGATTCCAATATGCCAACGCAATTTCACTATGTTGGCATTCGCTCACCTTGGCACAGGTTGTGTACATAGTGGGTAGAAGTTTGGAGCTAAGGAGGACATATGGCACCAATCAATAAATTCCACCGCCCTGTTTCTCAAGTTAAGGCCCTGCCCCTTGAGTTACATTTCAACACTGAAAAGCTCACCCATCTTATGGAAGGATTGGCGCTAATTTTGTTGTCTCTTCTCATTTCGGCCTAAACGGATAGAATCGCGGGCCCATGGATTGGGCCTGGCGACTTTTGACTTGCCCCCTCAAAAAAGCACGTCTAGCATACTTATTAGTCAAGGAAGACAAGATGCAAAACAGCGACACTCAAGCAAATTATGATGCCACTCAAGTTCTTCTGGGAGAATCCCAGGCCGCCTTCAACTACATCGATCGGCTGCTGTTTACCGCACTCGAGATGGCGGGGCTGGGCGAACAGGTGGAATTTAAATCCCACATCCAGCAGATGCTTTTGAGCATGGTTGATTTTTGGGAAACCGAAGCGCTCCGACCTCCCCTGCGCCAAAATTCTGCTCACCCCGATTTGCAAAATCTGCAGCGTTACCTCAAGGCCGGGCATGGTCTCCTTAACTCACTGGCGGCCTTTGATCTCAAGGAAGAACAATTTCTCTCGATCGGCACAAAATATATCAATTTGCTCTATCTCCATGGCAATCGCATTCATACCTACCTGAAACAGGCGAGCAATCACGATGTCCCTTTTCCAAATCTAGGGGCCTTGTTTATTACAAAAGAAGGTCTTGTGCCCTGTTTTGGCACCTCACCGGAACACTTACGAGAATGCACAGGTGGTGGAGATTTTCACGTACTCTCACTGGAAAAACAGCGGGATAAAAAACACCAGGACTACCTCAGTCGTGGACATAAAAGTATCTTGCACAAAAATTATCCTCTGGCCTTGCAACATTTTACGAAGGCCCTGACTCTCAAAGTAACCGCCGAGGCACTGACCTTAGTCGGGTGGGCCCACTCCTTTTTAAACCAGCTGGATCAGGCAAAAAACTATTGCCTCAAGGCCATCTCCGCCAATCCTGACTACGGCCCTCCTTACAATGACCTGGGTACCTATCTCTTCAAGGAAGGTCGCATTGACGAAAGCATGAAGTGGTTTACACTGGCGAAACGCGCCCCGATCTATGACAACCGTGAATTCCCCTATTTAAATACCGCTCGCGTTTATCTGGCGCGCGGAGAATATGAAATGGCCCTGGCCGAATTCACTAAGGCGCAAATGCTCGCCCCCTTCAATCAGGAAATCGGACAGACGGTGGAAAAAATCCGCGTTCTCATCGAAAAAAATCAACCTCGACTGCACGAAGTGCCCAAACATGATGAAGGCCCTGAGCTATGTCCATAAAACGCGCGGAACTGCTTTATTTTTTAAAAGAATATTTAGAAACCGCCAAATTTCCCCAAGACTATTGCGACAAC
>JAHFAA010000061.1 GCA_023250775.1 Bdellovibrionales bacterium | reverse complement strand
ATATGGTGGAGAAAATGGGGTACGCATCCTTCTTTGTTTTTTGTATGCTCATCGCGATTCCAGGACTTTTACTTTTAAATCGCTTTGCCCCATTGCGGCAACAGTTTTCGCGCTCTGCATAACTGCTACAAAAAACCTGATAATAAATTAGTAGAAGCTTCAACTTTCTTTGTGCATACTTTCCCAAAAAAAAATCCAGGAAAAAGGGGAACCTATGGGCCGGTTTAAAGTATTACTGCCGCTACTTGTTGTGCTGTTTTCTTACACAGGTTTGGCGTCCAACGGATTAGGCAAACTAACGCGAGAGGCCTTTGGCCGTCCAGGTATTCAACCCAACTGGTCAGATGCTCGAAAGGTGCAGTCGGTCACTGTCTATGAAGAAGGCGAGGTGAAGTCACCCTTGTGGTTCACTGAGGCCAATGGAATTTTAACCGAAGTTTTTTTCCCAACCATCGATAAAGGACAAATTAAAGATTCGCAATTGATGGTCACCGATCACAAGAGCTTTGTCTTAGAAGAAAAAAAAGATTTTGAACACAGCGTGCAGGTGTTGTCGCCTTCTCGGGTGCGTTTGGTGAATGTCAATAAGGCCAATGGCATCACGATTACCCATGAGTTTTTCTCCTTGAAAGATTCGCCCACCCTCATCGATGACGTGAAGGTAACCTCTGAAAGAGATGGTGTGGATTTTTATCTTCTCACCAAACCTGCCATCGATAATACCGGCTACTATGACTCTGCTTCAACTTATCAAAATGGCTTCCTCGTTCGTGAAGGCAGTACCCAGCTTTTTATCGAAGCGGATGTTGGTTTTCGAAAGCGTTCTGTGGGCTTTGCTGGCTCTTCTGATGGCTACCAGGATTTGGCCCAAGACAAGCAAATGGATTTTGAATTTGAAATTGCCGAGAACGGCAACGTCGCCACTTTTGGCGAACTCAACCTTCCCAAAGTGAAGGGAGAACATCGTCTGCATATTATTTATCATCTCGCTCAAAACAAAGACATCGTCTCTCAGGCCGGAACTGATTTTGATGCCGCCAAAGCGGCCTTTGAGCAATCATGGCAAACTTACCTGAAAGATAAACCTGCACCTAAGTTCCGCAATAAAGAAGAAGCTGATTTGTATTGGAGAAGTTTGGTCGTTTTAAAATCCCATGAAGACAAATTAAATCCCGGCGCGCTGATTGCCTCGCTCTCCATCCCATGGGGGGAAAAGCAGTATGAAATACCTGGTCAGAAAATTGGTGGTTACCATTTGATCTGGCCTCGCGATCTCTATCACACGGCGATGGGCCTTATGTTGGGAGGAGATCTCAAAACTCCGATCAACGCGCTTCGATTTTTGAAGAAAATTCAGTATCAAAAAAATGATGGTGTCTGGGATTACAATCCTCGCGTTATTCCCAAAGAAGGTGGTTTTCCTCAGAACACCTGGGTGACTGGTGAATCATACTGGGGCGGTCTGCAGTTGGATCAGATCGGATATCCCATCAATCTGTTCTGGCAAGTGTATCGTCGTGTCAGCGCCAGTGAGCAGAAACTTCTCCTGGCCGAATTTGGTACCATGATTACAAAAGGCCTGACCTTTATTCAAAAGTTCGGCCCATGGTCGGCGCAAGAACGTTGGGAAGAAAACTTTGGACTTTCTCCTTCCACTTTCTCCAGTGCCACTTCGGCGCTTTTGATCGGTGGCGAACTTTATAAAGGAACAGAGGCGGGCGATGGTTATTATCGAACCGCTCAAGGCTGGTTATTCAAGCCAGGTGACAATATTGATACCTGGGCCTTCACTCAAAATGGTCCTTTCGGTGACGGACAATATTATCTGCGCGTTTCCGGCTGCCAAAATTATTCCGCCACCTGGGACCCAAATTCTAAAGACAGTTGTCATGTCGCCAATTCCAGTATGCGCGTGACTCCTCAAGATTTTCTCGATCAGGGCTTTTTAAAGTTGGCGCTTCTCGGACTTAGGCCTGCCGATGACTGGCATATTCTGAAATCTTTGGAAAAAGTAAATCAGTATATTCGCGTCAAAACTCCCAACGGATACGGATGGTATCGCTACTCCAACGACGCCTACGGCGAAGAGGGCAAGGGCCGTCTCTGGACGCTTCTCTCTGGTGAGCAAGGACGTTTTGCGGTCGAGCGCTACTTAGCGGGCAATTTCGATTGGAATCAGGCCTTGGCCGAAGTCAATGCCGACCTTGATTCTATCATCAAGTTCGCCAATGAGGGCCAGCTTATCCCCGAGCAAATTTTTGAAGCGACAGGGGAAGGCACAGGCAGCGCGACGCCTTTGGCATGGTCACATGCTGAATATATTAAGCTTTTGTGGGCACGCGAAACTCGTGTAAATCCCGAGAATCCTTTCCGTCCGTTACCCCAGTAACACTTGTCTAAAGTTTAGACGAAACGCTTAATGTGTTTTATTAAACGACACTAGTTTACCTGTAACTAGCTGGAAGGCCTCATTTCTTCTTGGCACTGATCTTGGATGTATTCCCTCTGTAAGGTTGTTGTTTGTAGGGGGCATTCATGCATAATTTTATCGGTGTTTGTACCGCACTCGTATTGTTCTGGTTGCTGCCTGCTTATGGGGAAAACCCGAGTACCGGCAGCGATCAGGTCGTGGCCCTCGCTCAGGCGACAGAAGCGCTCACGCTCGACGTGCGCAACGTCTATAACATGACTCCCGCCCAGGGCCAGCTGCTGCTCACCACCGGCAAAGTGTTTGCCACCTTCAGTCCCGCAGATGATCTCGCGACTCCTCAAGTAAATTGTCCAACCGCTCATGCTGCTACGGCGGCAGGATCTGGCTCCAGTGCAGGTTCAGGATCGGGGAGTGGCGTCTCCTATGGCCTTTCAATTGAGATGCGTCTTCATGCCATCAACGGCTTTGACGCTTTCAACGGTCAACGTGTTCCTTATACCTCGGCGATGTTTGATCGTGATGTTGAATCTGCCGTGCAAAGCAATCGCACTTCAATTACCGGAATGTCCATTGAGAGTGCTCGTCGATGGCTTCTTGACCACACCAACTTGCAAGAGTCACAGGCGACAGATATTTCCGACGCTATTTGGAAAGACCGACTCGTGAATGCCAGTCCTGCCGATCGCAATTCTCTTTACGCTCAGATGGGACGAAGCATGTCTTTTGATGATCAGATTCGCTTTATCGCCAAACTTGGTGGCGCCATGAATAACAACTATGATGATGCACGTGCCGGCCAAAATATTTCCGCCGGTTCGGTTACTTCTTGCGATACCATTCTCGCAGGATTGGCCACCGGCACACCTTCAGGCGTTTGCCGAGACATCGCCATCTGCCAGGCCACCATTTTGTATCGCATGGGCAACAAAGATAACGTCTATGCTTCCAGCTATCCTGTTCCCGGTGATTATCACGTGACCTTGATGGTGACTGATCCTAATAATAGAAATCGCGTGCATAAAATTTCCTATGACCGAGTGGCGACTGAAGGCCATCTGCAAGGGGCTGCCGCTCTTTCTCATGATGAGTCTCCCGATGTGGGCACGATGATTCGTGTTTGGCGCCCAACCGAGCGCGCCGATGGCACCGTCGAGGGACAGTTCGCCGGTGTTCTGCCCACCGAAATCGGCCTGCTCTTGGAAGAGGAAACCAGTCCCAATCCGAAAGATGTCACAGGTGCCGGACGCTTTGATCCTTTCACCACTCGCAGTTACAGCGTCATGCATTTGGGCGGACACTACGGCCCGGCCTCAGGCCAAATTTTTGCCGCCCGACTTTCCAATGGCGATGTGGTCTATGGTGCCGCCGCCACCGCCCATTGGGGGAGCGCCCCCGAAAACAACGGCCAACTTTATAATGGCATTGATAACCGCGGGCATGTTGGTCTGGCCTACGCTCATCGTGATAGCACTATTCGTTATGTCGGTGCTGACGGTACGGTCGGTTCGGAGCAATGGAATCTGAATACGATTTACTTAAGCGCCCATCAACGTGTCGGTGTTCCGCTGCGAGTTTCAGAGCACTGGACGATCACTCCTTACTCTGACATTCATTTAGAGGCCGCCGTTATTAATGGTGGCGGGGCGGATGATCATGGCTCATGGACAGGTGATGGCAATATTGCGCTGAACTTAGGGGGCGAGGTCGTCTACAACACTGATGATGCTTATCTTCGACTGCACGGCCACACTCAATTGACTTTGGGCCTTTCCGATATTCGCGGTCTCATGGGATCAACGGTCGGGGTTTATACCAACTATTCTGAAATTGGAATCGACGGCAGTTATGCGGTATCAGCGGATGCGCGTTTGAATGCCGCCATCCTTTGCGCCATTCGTGAATACGGCGATACCTGCTCGGTGAGTGGGGGCGGTGCTTTTACAAATGGTGCCGATACTCACAGTTTTAATGTTGGCGTAATTGCCCCTGTGACCGATGCCCAGCAACCCTGGATGCCAGGTGGCTCTCGCACTTCGCTTCAGCTTAGCTATGAATATCAGCATCGCTTTGATCAGTCAGTCATCTTGGCGGCGCAACTCGGTTACACCCAATCACTTGAAGACAAAGATTTTATGGTGAATACAGGACTGGCCCTGCACTGGTACTAAAAGAAGATCGAGGCCGTGAACAACGTGCCTTTATTTTTGGTGTTGGGTTGAACGACGCCGGCGTGTTCGAGTTTTAAAGTTTCCGAATAGAGCTTGGCGCCTAAGCGAACAAAGGAGAGATCGAGGAACGCGCCCAAGGAGAGTGAATTGCCAGAAGCAGTGTCAACTTTGTCGTCGTCTTTGGCCTTGGAAAAAGATTGGTAGCGTCCATCTACGCCGAGAAAATTAAACAAGTAGATCGTCAGAGTTCCGCCATAATAGTACTGATCAAACTTTCCGACATTTTCCCAATCCAATTTACGTAATCCGTAAAAACCGCGCAGACTCGTGGATTGCAGAGAGCTTCCCAAAATCATCAGTTCGAGTTCGGCGGAGGAAAATTTTTGATGGGGGCCCAGGTTTCCAGTTTCGGCCGCGAGGCCAAACATTCTGACCAAGAGTTCGGCCTCATAGCGATTGGAAGTTTTTTTGTTCTCAACATCGGTCGTCTCTTTAACACTGCCGGTGCTTCCGCCGAATCGCCCTTCGAACAACGTTGTTTTGGTGTTGAGCGCCAGCCACTGATCCATCAAGGCCATGCGCTTTTTGGTGGTGAGCCAATCACTCAAGGTCCAGCGGGTGCTCTTTTTTTCCGCCTGTTTTTTGATGATGACGGTATAGACGCCTTCGACGTCATTCGCCTGAGAAATAAAAGAAACGAGAAGAAGACCGACAAGGGCCAATCGAATTAATTTTTTCATTTTTGTCTCCTGACAAAAATTAGATCAACAGAGTTAACGCCCATCGTGGGCGTTTCTTTTTGAATGTTTTTCTGGGAAAAACGGTGATTCATACCCCAAATTATAGAGGGGTCTTTAGTAAGTATCCAACAACTTTAGCTTGTTCGCATTGGAGAGGGCGGTGAAGTCTAACTTGTTTTCCTTAATGTAACTGGTCTGTTTGTTGATCAGATCAATTTCATTGGCCAACTTGTGGACTGTTTCCGTCTCTTCGCTCACCGCCGCTTTGGGCGTTAAATAGCTAGGACTCGTTGGATACGAATACACATTGCTAATTTTCATAGCAATCTTGTCGGCTATTTCTCGCTGGAACTTGATTTCATTAACTTGTCGAAATTAATGAAAGGAATGCTTTGGCCACCCATAATAATTTGCGGAAGGCTACCATTCCATTTTTGCACGGCCTCGTAGGAAACAAGATTGTTATTACCCGAGATGGCCTGGGTTTTGATCTTCATGGCCTCGGCTTCAGCGCGCGCCTTCTCAATCACCTGTTTGGCCTCTTCTTGAATTTTGATGGTGCGGTTTTTGGCCTCTTGCGCTTCTTGAATGGCCACGACTTTTTGCTCAACTGCTTTTTCGTAGGTGTCATCAAAATCTAAGTTGGTGACATCCATTCGGGTTACGGTAATTTTTCGAGTCGCCAGGGCCTTCATGATCTGCTCTTGCGCATAGGTCGTGACGGCCTCACGCTTGGAGACCAGATCGTCGGCAATGTATTGTCCGATGGCGTCTTTGAGTGTGCCGATGACTGCGGGGGCCAGGATTTTTGCTTCCCATCCTGGGCCAAACTGGACAAAGATTTTTCCAATGGCACTGGGGTCAGGAAAGTAAGTGACAACATAGGTGACCGTCACGGATTGGGTGTCTTTCGTGTAGCAACTTGTTTGCCCTTCCAATTTTTGCTCATAAATTTCCATCGGGTAGATCGTCGATGAGATGGGGTTGTAGAAATACAGACCGGGAAGTAGGGGCTCGCCTTCCATTTTTCCCCAGACTTGTTTAATGCCGCGATAACCTTCGTTCACTTGCCTGAAGCCGCAACTTGAGAGGATAAGAAGAGACAGCATTAAAAACATGAAACGTTTCATGAAAAGACTCCCGTGTTTACTTTTGTCATTGCCATTCTAAAAGGCCTTGGTTTGAATTACAATCAAAAAGAATGAGCGTGGGAGTTTATCATGAATGACGGATCGTTGTTTCCTTATCTGCATGGCTTTTCCCCTAAAGAGCAGGCGCGTCTGCGAGCGCAGGCAAGATTTGGTGAGCATGTCGTTTATCGCGACGTAAATTTCTCCAGCTGCAAAAAAATTCTAGAAGTCGGCTGTGGTGTCGGGGCGCAATCGGAAATAATGCTCAGGCGTTTTCCTGATATTCATCTCACCGGCATCGATATGAATGAACGACAATTGAAGGCGGCGTCAGCACATCTTGCTTCACTGCCGTTTGCCAAAGGCCGCTATGACTTAAAACTGCAAGATGCCGGCAATATGGAATTTCCCTCGAAATCTTTTGACGGCGCTTTCCTGTGCTGGATTTTGGAGCATGTGCCTGATCCTTCGCGAATTTTAAGTGAAGTTCGGCGCGTGTTGATTCCCGGTTCTCGCATTTATGTTACCGAGGTGATGAATCATTCTTTTTTTCTCGATCCTTATTCTCCCATGGTGTGGAAGTACTGGATGGCCTTCAATGATTATCAATATGAAAATGCCGGCGATCCTTTTATTGGTGCAAAGCTGGGGAACTTATTAACCGCCGTGGGATACACCAATGTGGAAACGCATATTAAAACTTGGCACTACGATAATCGTCATCCGGAGAGTCGCCGAGAAATTATCGAATATTGGACGGAGCTTTTGCTTTCCGGTCAAGAGCAGCTCTTGGCCGCCAAGGCCGTCACGCCTGAAATTGTCAAAGGTGCTGTCGAGGAGCTGAACGCTGTTCGCAAAGACCCCAATGCCGTCTTTATGTATTCCTTCATGCAGGCGAGTGCGGTGGTGGGTTTTTAGATAAAGGCCAGTTTGCGCAATCGTGCTTCAAGATCGCTGGCCATGGTTCGGATTTCCTGCGCTTCAGGGCGACCGTCATGGGCCAGACGCATTTCAATTTCCTGCAACATGGCGCGAGCGCGGGACCAATCGTCACGGGATAATTCTTTTTCGCGAAGTCCATGAATAAGATCATTGGCCTCGGTAATCAGAGAATGAAAATCCAGCGCCTTGTAAAAACGCGTCCACAGCGAACTGTCTTGCTGGGCCCCTGACTTTTCAGACCGTTTGCCCATCCATGATCGCAAATCAACAATATTATTCATTCTCATTTTCCCCAGTTCATTTTCACGCGACCCAGTTTCAAATCAGGGCCGTTTTTAGGAATACCAGGGCGGCAACACAAAAAAAATAAGAATAATTAAATGGGAAAAAATTATTAACTCAATGCGCAACAAGCTGAGTTATTGATGAGCGAAGCAGTTCGTCTTATAAAGTGGCGAGAAATTTTCTTTCACCCTCTTTTACGACTTCAGATAATTCAGAGATGAGAGAATCAAGTTTACTAGGAACGATTGGGGCAGAAGTTTCTTGAGAAGCTTTGCAGGCATTTTGCTTCTTTAAACGGAAAGCATTCAAGTCGACAACATTCGCTGCAGTCTCGATTGCTCTTGTTCTTGCTATTGTTAATGACTGGCCCATATCCATAACAAGTTCTCCTTTCACTGTTCCCTATGAATAACCTTTATAGTGAAAATTGCTCAAGGGGGGTGGAGCAGAAAGTTGGACAAAGTCATTTTTTGGCCAGACCCAGGCCTCCGCTATGGGACAAAACAGATTTTAGCGGAAAAGAATGAAATTTTTACATGAAGACGCCGTTCTTATGGTGTGCGCGCGAGACCATGCTATAGACAGGACATGCAGAACGACCTCGATCGTCCATTAAGTGAGAAAGAATTTTTGCGCTGGCGCTTGGCCAGTGATCTTGAGCGTTTGCTTGGGACCTACCGCAATCGTGAAATTGGTCTGCGTTTGCTGGCGGAAAAAACCAATCTCTCGGAAAAAACCTTAAAAAGAGTTCAGGCGCGCAACAGTGATCCGCACGCCAATACCCTTCGTTCCTTTTATCAGTACTTCTTTAAAGTGATTCAGCTGTCAGGCGAGGAAGAGGTCGAGTATCAGCAGATTCATTCTATTGTGGAAAAAGAAACGGTTTCTTTCCACAGTAAAAGTACCGACGATGATTTAAGTAAGGTCATGGCGGGAGATCCGATCTTTCGTCAAATTTTTCTGCGCAGTCGAACCGGTCTGATGCTCAGAAGTGAAATTGAGCGTTCTTATGGACTCTACGGTTTGAAGATTGTGGATCTGATGCTGAAACAAGATGTGATTATTGAAGTCGATAAACATGTTTATAAAGAAGGGCCTGTTTCAATTAATAAAAATGGTGAGATCATTAAGAAGGTTATCGTGGAATTGATCGAGGCCAATTTAGATGCCGAGGCCTTAAACGAACGAGGCGTGAACACGGCCTTCTATGCCGTGGAAGGAATTACGCCTGCCGCGCGCGAGCAGTTACTGACCAAGATTGATGAAATAAAACAAGAAATTTTTAAACTGATGTCTGATCCTGATGCTAAAGGTGAGGAGCGAATTTTTGTGGCCATGGCCATGGATACGCTCCAAAGCTTCGGCACCTCGAACAGCAAGGGAGAATTACAATGAAAATCATTCTAATGGCCCTTGCGATTTTACTTCCCGCGCTCGTTTTCTCAGGTGACTTTGGCGAAGGCGGCGGACGTCCTCGCATTGCCACCTATGTAGAGTTGAAGGCGGTGGCCGGCTCAGTTCAGAAGTTCATTTATTTTGAATCGCTTGCCATGATGGGGGATGTCGGTGAGGGCGGCGGCGGTGTTCGTAAGTGGCAGCAAGAATTTCAAACACGCTATCAGCGTCGACTTAAAACCAATGGGGCGACAACCGATATTCGTCAGCATGAAGGCGAGCGTTTTACCTATGTTCGTCGTAAAATGCCGATGGAAGAATTCAGCCGTTTTGAAATCAAGTCGATCGTTGGATTCCGTACCACCACTCACGGGGCGATCGCGCTTCAAAATGTTTACAACTATCACTTAAAAGAATTGATCAACCCTTTCTCGACGGAGCCAGACAGAATGTCCGATCTGATCTACTTCGAAACGCTCGAGGGGATTATGGTTACGGTCGATGAAATTACAGAAATTATTGTTGAGTTCAGAGCTAATCCATAAACAGAGGGGCCATCAAAATTGATGGCCCCTCTTGCAAAAAAAATACTATTTTGCGTTTTTGCTAAACCAGTTCAATGAGCCTTTTGGATCTGGCTTCATGCTGTCTTTGCCTTTGGTCCAGCCGGCAGGGCAGACCTCGCCATATTTGGCGGTGAATTGGAAGGCCTCAACCAAGCGCAGAATTTCATCAACATTTCGTCCTACACCCAAGTTATTAATGGTGGAGTGTTGGACAATATCATTTTCGTCAATGAGAAACAGTCCGCGTAAGGCGACACCGTCATTCAAGAGAACGCCGTAGTCATTGGCGATTTTCTTAGTCACGTCGGCCAAGAGTGGGATTTTGAGTTCGCCAATCCCACCTTGGTTACGTGCAGTTTTCGACCACGCCAGGTGAGAAAACTTGGAGTCGATCGAGCAGCCTAGAACTTCGCAGTTCAATTCTTTGAACTTGGGACTGGCGTCGTTGAAGGCCACAATTTCAGTCGGGCATACGAAGGTAAAGTCCAAAGGATAAAAGAAAAGAACCTTCCATTTTCCTTTGAAGTCTTGAGAGGAAAGGGTTTTAAACTCCGTTCCAATCAGAGCATCGGCCTTCCATTCGGGTGCCTTGTTACCAACGATTCTCGCCGGTGTGGAATTTTCAGTTGTCATACGTGTTCCTCCTTTGATTTTTGTTTATGCGTTAAATAGGGCTTTTTTTAACCTATATTAAGCACACTGTAGTTGAAGTAAAAAAATATATCAAGTCGAGGTCTGAAGACTGACCTTGATTTTGTCATGTGAAAACAAAGAGATATTGCGAATGTTTTTGAAAAAGGCCTGCAATCGGCCCTAACTGTTGTTAGGATTTATGCTTAAGATCGGCCAGAGAACACCGATAAGCAAAACGATAACCGCATAAAATTATTAGCGTGGAGGACGCATGTTCGACCCAAAAGCCTACATTCCGAACCCCATCGTCATTGAACAAACCGCAAGAGGTGAGCGCCAATACGATATTTATTCCAGACTTTTGTTAGACAGAATCGTCTTCCTCGGAACCGAGGTTAATGACACCGTAGCGAACCTTATAGTCGCTCAAATGTTGTTCCTTGAGCAGTCTGATGCCGAGGCCCCCATTCACTTTTATATCAATAGTCCAGGCGGCTCGGTTTACGCCGGCCTTGGGATCTACGATATCATGCAACACATCTCTTGCCCCGTTCACACCTACTGTGTGGGGCTCGCCGCCTCTATGGGCAGTCTGCTGTTGACCGCAGGCTGTGCCAATCAAAGACATGCTCTGCCACACAGTCGCATCATGATTCACCAGCCACTAGGCGGTGCGCGAGGCCAGTGTTCGGATATACAAATTCAGGCGAAAGAAATTCAAAACTTGAAAGATCAGCTGAATGGGATTTACATTAAGCATGCAGCGAAACCCATGTCGAAAGAAAGAATTGAAGCGGCCACTGATCGTGATAATTACCTCACAGCTGCTGAGGCCATTGAGCTCGGTCTCATCGACCACGTCATTCAGGGCAAAAAAAATAACAAGTAGAAAAATCATTAGGGGTACCCCATGACTCGAGATAAAAGTACTTTTTCCACCGCCCTCCACTGTAACTTCTGTGGAAAAAGTCAGAAGGAAGTAAAAAAATTAATCGCCGGGCCAGGTTGTTACATTTGTGATGAATGTATCGAACTTTGCAACGACATCATCTATGAGGATTCGGTCAAGACCTCGACCAAGGCCGCCATGGATCGTGTGCCTCGCCCAAGCGAAATCAAAATGCATCTTGACGGCTACGTCATCGGCCAAGAGCGCGCCAAGAAAATTATCTCGGTTGCCGTTCACAATCACTATAAGCGTATTGCCCACAAGCCGAGAAAAGAAGACGAAGTGGAATTACAAAAATCCAATATTCTTTTGGCCGGGCCAACCGGTTCAGGCAAAACTTTGATTGCCCAGTCGCTGGCAAAATTTTTGAACGTGCCTTTCGCCATTGCTGACGCCACCACTTTGACCGAGGCAGGCTATGTTGGTGAGGACGTGGAAAATGTTATTCTGACCCTTTTGCAAAATTGTGACTTCGATGTCGAGCGCGCCGAGCGTGGCATCGTGTATATTGATGAGATCGATAAGATTGCGCGTAAAGGGGAGAATCCTTCCATTACTCGCGACGTTTCAGGTGAAGGCGTGCAGCAGGCCTTGCTGAAACTGATTGAAGGAACGACCGCGAACGTGCCACCCAAAGGCGGCCGCAAGCATCCTCAGCAAGAATTCATTCAGGTCAGGACCGGAAATATTCTTTTCATCTGCGCTGGTGCCTTTGTGGGACTAGATAAAGTTATTGAAAAACGCCTCACCAAACGTCCCATGGGTCTGACTGCCGAGAGTAGTGCCAAAGAAAAAAATCATTTTGAAAAATTGGGCGCCATCGAGGGAGAAGACTTGATTAAGTTTGGTCTGATTCCCGAATTTATCGGCCGTCTGCCAGTCACCGCGATGTTGGACGAGCTTGATTTAGACGCTCTCAAGCGCATTTTGACTGAGCCCAAAAATGCCATCACCAAACAGTACTGCAAACTTTTTGAGATGGATGGAATTGAGCTGGAGTTTGAACCGGCCGCTCTCGATGAAGTGGCCAAAATTGCCAAGCAAAGAAAGACCGGCGCTCGTGGACTGCGTGCTATTTTAGAGCAATCCATGCTGGATATTATGTACGATATTCCCAATAACGACCGTGTCGCCAAGGTGGTTGTGAACCTCGATACCATCCTGGGAAAATCCAGTCCGGTGATCATCGAGGGAGAGCGGAAAATTGTACAAAGTCAGGCCCTAGATTCACGGGCAAAAAAGGCCATTGAATCCGCGTCATAAATCTAAAAAATACTAACTCTTTCTAAGGCCTAATTTGTTTAAATTAGGCCTTTTTTTTGGGGTGGGAATGTCCAATTATCCCCTTAGATTTCAGGTGCTTGGAGGCCGTTTTAGGCATTCCTAATCACGTCCCGCATCAATGCTTTTGGACCCTTACGCCCTTTTTTTCCCTGATAATTTTTTTGACCCAAATTTTGAATTGGGTGAAAATCAAATTAACCCCACAGATGAAGAAGGCCCATGGATGGGTTCTTTGGCCTTGGGGTTAACCGTTCTTAGTGCAGGAGGTACTATGTCGGAGGCCAGGTCTGAGAAGGCAAAGAAGT
>JAHFAA010000436.1 GCA_023250775.1 Bdellovibrionales bacterium | reverse complement strand
ATGTTTGATGAGAATAAAATTTCTGATCCGGACATCAAGGACAAAAAACGTTACATAAAAAAGCTCTCGTCTTATATCGCCGATCAGCGCATTACGGTTGAGGTTTGCCTTACAAGTAACATGCAAACCAATCCTGAAATCGGAGATATTCAACATCACTCGATCAAAACCATGTTGGAGAAAAAAATCTCTCTGGTGATCTGTACAGACAATCGCCTGATCTCCAACACCACCGTGTCAAAAGAAGTGAAGCTGGCGGTCGATCACTTTGACATTAATGCCAAGACCTTAAAAGACATTGTGCTTTATGGTTTCAAGCGAAGTTTTTATCCTGGAGATTATTCCGAGAGAAGAGAGTACGTTCGCCAAATGTTGGGATTCTACGAGAAGATCGCCAAGAAACACGGCGTGATTTAGACTTTCGCTTTTAACAGCGTTTTAACTTCAGTCAAAAGCGCAGTGCACGCTTCTTCTGACATGCCATAAAGCATATTACTTTTCTGCAAATCCTTGGCGTCCTCGCCTTTGCTGGCAAAGCTGCTCAAGCGATTGTTGAGATTATTTCTGAGGATTCGAAGCTTCTTGGGTTTCCAGTCTTTTAAATTTTCAAATTTGTTGCTCATAATGGTGCACTCTTACATTACGATGACCTGCTTAGACAATAGGCAAGAGTTACGATAGAGTTTTCTCCATGCTTAAAATTCTTCGCTATTTTCTAATTTTGCTCTACATGGCAATCACCTTTTTGATCGGGATCATGATTTGCATCGTTCGGCCGAATAATACGAACAATCTTTATTTATGTGCCAAAATTCTGGCCTTTAAACCCTTTAGTATTCTGGGGATCGATTTTGAGAAAAGGAATGTCGAACAGCTGGCGAATCTCGGCCCTGCTGTTTATATGAGCAACCACCAAAATAATCTCGATATGTTGCCTGGCGCCGCTTGCATTCAACCGCGCACCGTTTTGCTAGGGAAAACCGAGGTGAAATGGATTCCCATTTTCGGGCAATTTTTCTGGCTGTCCGGAAATATTTTTATTGATCGGCATCATCCTGAAAAGGCCAAGCTCTCCATGCAAAAAGTAACCAAGAAGATTTTAGAAAAAGGAATTTCTGTGTGGCTCATGCCGGAAGGGACGCGCAGTCGCGGGCGAGGTCTTCTGCCTTTTAAAAAAGGCGGCTTCATCACGGCGGTTGAAGCACAAGTTCCCATCGTGCCGATTGTGTATTGCTCTTATACCAATAAGATTGATTTTGCTAAATGGAAGAGTGGCAAAATTATCGGCAAGGCACTGTCACCCATCCCAACCAAAGGTCTAACCTTGTCCGATGTTCCCGCTTTGATGGATACCACCTACAACGCTATGAAAACTACCTTGGATTCCCTTGATCAAGAAATGGTCTAGTCTTGGTTGCTGCGAGGGGTTATTTCTTCTTGTTTTTGTCCAGAAAAAGCTGCAATCGCCCCAGACCGGATTCTTTTCGGCGTTTGGCCTTGGCCTCTTTGCTCGACATGCTGTCCTTACTTAGCTTCTCATACTTTTTTTCATTCTTTTTGCGCCCTACTTCTTCCTTCGCCTTAGACTTGCCTGCACTTTTTTTCTTCTGAGGAATGGCGCGATTGGCCTTGAGGATTCGGCCGTCGATGCTTTGTCCGTCCAACTCAGCAATGGCAATATCGGCCTCTTTGGCGGTTTTCATTTCCACAAAGGCCATGCCCGTCGGGCGATCGGTCTCTTTATTCATCACTATTTTGACGTGAATGACTTCACCATAGGGGCGGAAAAGTTCCTGCACACCGGCGCGATCGCGCAGATAGCTAAGATTGCTCACGTACACTGTGTTTCGATCAATGCCTTCATGCTTTTTATAATTTGTTTTCATGCCCTTTACTCGCATTTTTAAGACAACAATTAAAGCAATTTTTTTTGCTCTGATCAGCACCTGCCGCCCACGACTATTCCCTTGAAATAAAACCCTGTAATACCTATAATTTCTGCGAGCATAAACGACAAATTTTAAGTCAGTCCAAGGAGTGAAATATGGGCATTAAGATTACCTATTCAGCCGTTTCGGCAGATGCGGCATTAATTGATAAAAACTTTGATGCCGCCGTGGCGAAAACCAAGGGCATGCTTGGCAAGGAATATAAAGCAACTTTGGGATACCAAGAAATCACTCCGGATGGATATCTCGATAATATTAATCCCGCCGATACACGCGTTGTTCTGTCGAAGCATGGCAAAACTCCCATGGGAAAATTTGACGAGATGATGAAGCTTGCCGAGAAGGCGCAAAAAACCTGGGCCATGACTCCCTGGCAGGAACGGGTAAAAATTCTCAAGAATGTAGGCAATAAAATCCGCGAGAACCGATGGGAATATTCGGCGCGCATGGTTTTGGAAGTTGGAAAAAATCGCATGGAGGCCTTGGGCGAAGTTGAGGAGGCCGCCGATTTACTCGATTATTACGCCGGGCAACTGGAAAAATCCGATGGCTTTTTGCAAAAAATGGGCAAGAACTCACCCGATGAAACCGCCATCAGCGTTTTAAAACCTTTTGGTGTTTTTGCCGTGATCGCGCCTTTTAACTTTCCCATGGCGCTTTCCGCTGGTATGTCGGCAGGCGCATTGGCGGCCGGCAATTCTGTCGTTTTGAAAATCGCATCCACCACTCCTTGGACCGCCCAGTGTCTCTATGAGGCCTATCGCGATGGCGGAGTTCCTGAAGGCGTGCTGCAGCTGGTGCAGGGAAGTGGCAGTGTTATTGGTGATGCCTTGGCCAATCATCCTCTCACCAAGGGCGTGGTTTTCACCGGAAGCTACGATGTCGGCATGGGCCTGATCAGAAAGTTTGGTGTCGGTGGAAAATGGGTCAAACCCTGTATTACCGAGATGGGCGGCAAAAATCCGGGGATCGTTTGTAAATCTGCTGATCTGGATAAAGCGGTGTATGCCACCTGGAAATCGGGTTTTGGTCTCTCGGGACAAAAGTGTAGCGAGCTCTCGCGCATCTATGTTCACAAAGATCTTAAAAAGGCCTTTCAAGAAAAACTTGTCGCCGCGATCAATAATTTGGTGATTGGTGATCCGGTTAAAAAGGAAGTTTTTGTCGGACCCGTGATTGATGATCGTGCGGTCAAAAAATATTTATGGGCGGTGGAAGAGGCCAAGAAAAATGGCGGCAAAATTCTCGCCGGCGGTGTCGATCTGCGCAGCAAAGAAGAATTCAAGCATGGCCATTTTGTGGCGCCGACGTTGGTGGAGGTTTCTGATACTCATCGCCTGCACAGCGAAGAACTGTTCTTACCTTTCGTCAATCTTTACTCCTTTGACAGCATCGAGGAAGTCATTCCCCGTGCCAATGATTCCATCTATGGTCTGACTGCGGGAATTTTCAGTAAAGATGAGCGCGAGCTGG
>JAHFAA010000060.1 GCA_023250775.1 Bdellovibrionales bacterium | reverse complement strand
TTCACCGAATTGGCGTCTTTTTTAGATATCCTAACACCAGAGGGTGTTGCGAAAATTCAAAAAGGCACGATTGTTGATTGGGCACAAGAATCCAAAGTCGCCCGCGAGCAAATTTACCCGGCAGAAGTCGTGACTGATCCCAGTGCAACTCCGACCCCGACTCCAATCCCAGGGCTAAAAAATTACTGCGTGAAAGATGCTCCGGCAGCTTCACTCCCCAAATTGAGCTACGGCTATGGCTATCAATTTTTACCAGTGATGGAAAAACGTTTGCTGGAAGGCGGTTTGCGTCTGGCCATGACTCTCAATTCAATTTTTGAGTAGAACTTCTTTCATGTTCCGAGAAATCAATCGTAAAGATCGTGCGCTTTCAGAATCGGAAGCGCGCGAGATCATCGCCAGATGCGAATTCGGTATGCTGGCAACTCAAGGGGCTGACGGCTGGCCATATGCCATCGCTATCAATCATGTGATTGAAAACAACACCATCTATTTTCACTGTGCTAAAAAAGGTCATAAGCTGGACAATATTCGCCACAATCCAAAAGTATGTTTTTCCGTCGTGGAGAAATGCAAAGTGCTGCCCGAAAAATTTGCCACGGAATACACCAGTGCCTGTGCTTTTGGTACGGCCGAGATTGTTGGAAAGGAAGAACGCTCCCGTGCTCTAACCTTGTTGGTGGCAAGGTACTGCAAGGGACTCGAAGTTCAAGGGCAACACAAAATTGAAAAAGAACTTGATCACCCAGAAGTTGTCGCTATTCGCATTCAGCATGTTACGGGAAAAGCTCGCAAGGCCTAAAGGTTAAAAACCAATTTCACCATGAGAAGCAACACGATAAGCGTGAGGACCGGTCTTACGATCTTATGCGCTCTGGTGCTGGCAAAGTGTGCGCCCAAAAAAGATCCCACCGCCACACCGACAGTCATGATCAGACCAACCCTCCAGTGGACAAAACCGCGACTTGAATAAGTGGCGAGTGCCACGCTGGCGGAAAGAGTGTTGGCGAGTTTGGAAATGGCCAAGGCAACAAACAAGGGCAGCTTCACGGCATAGAGAAGCCCAAGCAACATGAAGGTTCCTCCCGCCGGCCCGAAAAATCCGTCATAAAACCCGACCAAAATTCCCGTCGTGATAAAAATCCAAGGGGAGATTTTGTGATCGAGATCTTCATGGATAAATTTGTCCTTATTCCATACCACCAGTAAAAGAAGCGGGCACAAAATGATCAGAAGAATTTTAAAATATTGAACGGGAAGATAAGGCGCGCTTGAACTTCCTAGAAACGAGCCAGCACCGACTAAAAAAACGAAGGTCAATCCCTTGCCTAATTGCAAATGGCCTTTGCGACTGTAAATAATCAAGGCGATTAAGGCCCCAACCGTCCCGACGATTTTGTTGGTTCCGATGCAATCTGGGCCGGGCAGTAAATATAAACTCAAAACCGGGAGGGTAATCAGGCCACCACCACCTGCAATAGCATCAATAAATCCGGCCACAAAACCGGCAAAAATCAGAATCAATTCCATTGCCTTAGAATCCTTAATGTATTTTTTACAGCAAATGAGACATATCGATTTGCCATTTATAATGTGTTTAGTCCAACAAAAGGTTCTAATAATGAAAACACTTATCGTTCTTTTCCTGGTCAGTGTTTTTTGTTTGCCGGATAGAGCAAGCTCCGCCCAACCTCCAAAATGGAGTGTGGTGCTTTATGCCGCGACCGATGAGGAAGACCTTTCCCATCATACTGAGCCACTTTTCCAGGAGCTGATCGACAAGCTTGCGATCCCGGCGGGAGTCGAGCTTCTTATGGAGCAGGATACTTTTGGACTGCAACCGATAAGGCGTGTGATTAAAAAAGACAATGTTGCTTCGATTTCATACATTCCCGAAACGGATTCGGCCGATCCCAAGGCCTTTAGTTCTTTTTTGGATTGGGCAAAACGAAACAAGCACGGCACCCATACACTTTTCATGATTGCCGGTCATTCCTGGGGATGGAAAGGCATCATTCAAGATTTCAGCGTGCCTGGATTTCCCGATACCAATACCATGATGCCCGTCCGGATTTTTGCTCAGCTTCTCAGAGATTCAGCTCTTTCTCCTGAGGTGGCGTTGTTTGATAGTTGCATAACAGGCAATGCAGAATTTATCGACGAATTCAAAGGCCTGGTGCCTTATCTGGTGGCCTCACAGCGAGAAACACCTTATGGTGGCATTCCTTTTGCGCCACTGTTCGATCTACTTTATTCCACGTCATCACCTCGCGTTTTGGCAAAAAATATTCCAGAAATTTATGCCAGCGCCTATGCCAGAGGTGGTGAGATGAGTGAAGTTGAAGGTGAATACGGCGTCGTCACGTCAGTGAGCGTTGACATGAAGAAATGGGAAAATTTCATACACTCTTTTAAAGACCTCGTAACTGATCTAAAAGCAAAAAATTTCACAGAGACACTTCGAATATTGCCCACGAAATTCAGCGCCTTTGTCGATATGGATTTTAATATTGACCTGATCGAATTTTTGAAGAGAATTTCCGCACAGTCCCTTTTAAACACTTTGTTCTACCAGAACGATGAACCACGGGATGCCGTTTTAACTCTTTCCAAAGGCGCTTTTCAAGTTTTGATCGAGGCCGATGAAGTCCTTTCTCAGGATATGCAGGCAGAAAAATTTCTCGAAGATGCCAAAGGACGTTTTCTGGAGATGAATAGAGATTTTATTTTATCACCGGACGACCTCGAGTTTAAGCTGGAAAAGCGTCAGAATAAATTATTTCTTGAGATTGAGGGAGTCATTGCTGAAACTCTTAACCTGAGACCTTGGTTATCGGGAAGCAGGGAAGTGATTGCCATCCAGAATGGAAAAGAACGCACCTATAAGCGTAAGCGTGATTATCTTTCGTTGAAACATTTTCCCGATACGAGTTTTATGTTGGCCTCGGCCACCACTCAAGGCGCGCCTTTTGTTCATGGGATAGGCCTTAACTTAAATCCTCTGATGGACGATAATGAGGAACGCGGCGATGATCCTCTGACTGGTTTACGTGGCCCTTACAATTATCAAGTGACGTCATGGAATAAGCGCACAGGCTGGGGTGATCTGATTCATTTGAATCTGCAACAACCGTAAACATTTCCTCTACAACGATACAAACACATCTTTCCTTCATAAAATCTATAAATTCGTGTGTAAAAAACTGGAGGAAATATGAATCGCCGAGAATTTTTTCAATCGACTGCCCTTGCCGGCGGCGCCATCATCGGAAGTCAGCTGCTTGCCAATTCAAATACTTTGGCCGCCACCAAAGGCACCACTCCCCACTCTGGAATTCAGGCCTTCCCACGTAAATATGAAGCTAAACCTCTGCCGTTTAACCCAGAATATTTAAAAGGTTTGTCGTCAAAATTAATTCTTTCCCATCATGATAACAATTATGCCGGTGCGGTGAAAAATTTGATGAAGGTAGAAGCTGAGATCGCAAAACTGAACAGTGATAGTTTGCCCTTCGTCTGGACGGCCTTAAAAAGTAGCGAGCAGACCTTTCGCAATTCGATGGTGATGCACGAATTATATTTTGAAAATCTAGGCGGAAACGGCAAAATTCATGGGCCGGTGGAAAAACTCATCACTTCGGCTTGGGGAACAACTTCCCGTTTTGAAACAGAGTTCAAGGCCTCGGGATTGGGAATCGGAGGTGGCACAGGTTGGATTGTCTTATCGTTGGATAAACGGACCTCTCAGCCAATCATTTCTTGTCTTGGCGCCCTCAACCAGTTTGCCGCCAATGCTGTTCCCTTACTTCTCATGGATGTTTATGAGCACGCGTATGCCATCGATTATGGCGCAGGCATAAAAGATTATATTGAAGCATTTTTTTCCAACATCAATTGGGAAATCGTGAACAAAAGATTGGAAGCTCCCCCAACCATGGCCGGCTAGGGTCCAAATGCCCCATTTTTCGGCCGTTAAAAAGGCCTAAAACTAGTCAATATTGACCTTCTTTGCCTCTGGAATCTAAGTAGATTAGCATTTAAGCATGGCGGGGTCGTACTCTATAATATTTATTGCTCTTTTCATGATGATCTCTCATGGGGCAATGGCCACGAGCAACCTTGCTCAACTGGCGAATGATGGTTTAGATGCCGCTCATAGCGCCGGTATTGCACCTCACGGAAACTGCCAGAAGGAAATCGCTTTTGACAATACTTCTGGTGGAGAACCCGTTGTCGCTTCCGGAAGCGGTGACTTCTGCTCAAATCCCGTAGGCAACTTGTGTGCCAATGTTAAAACTAAAATTAGTGAGCGGATGAACCTAAGGAGTAGTTCCGAAATTGTGAAATTTGCGGCCGTGCACATCCTGCAAAGACCGAGCGTCACGGCCAGTATTACCAGCGCCTTTAACGAGGCCCAACGCCTGATCACAAAAAAAATTGACACGTGCACGGAATGTACTGAGGCCACTAAAAAGAAAATGCGAGATAGTATCAAGGCAACCACTTTCAATATTTGTCCCGCCCCCACCGAAGCCGGTACTCCCTGCTTCAGTGCCTGTGGAAGCGATGGTCTGGGAAGCAATGCCTTTAATACTCCAAGCGGGAATAGCAATACTGTGAATTTGTGCCTTGGAAAGATTCTCTCCAGCTGTCCCCCAAACTATGATTATGTGGCGAATGAGCACTCGATAGGTGCTTATCTTTTTGGCACGCTCTCCCATGAACTGGGCCATTCCATTCACGCCGTCAGCCAGACCACCGAAACGCCAAAGGGCACAAGCTTGGAGCTCAATGTCCCTTGGAACGGCATCTTGAGTTGCATGAAGAAGGCCGATGATAGTTTATATCAATCAAAAAACATGCTCTCCTATCTTGAACCTACACATGAAACCATCGCTGATTTTTGGTCGGCTGCCGCCATGAGTGAATACGCCTATACTAATCTGGCAGTCAAAGGACGTGCCAGCCTCTGTGAAAGTAGCGGCGGAGGGGATGGAGAACATCCATTTTCAACCGATCGAATAAAGTGGCTTCGAGCATTCCCCAGCATCGCCACAAAGATGTGTGGAGGCAACACGCCTGCCAACAGCTGTATGGATAAAGGCTGGGTAAAATAAATGCAAAAAATCTTTATTTTATTTTTATCCTGCATACCATCCATTGCTCTCGCTCTGGAGAATCCCATCACATTTTCCATTGATAGGATCAACGATCCTGAGGGAAGGGAAAAAATTGAAGTTACATGTTCTGAGAATGCAATCTGTAAGGTCACTTTCGACTATGGAGATTACGAGGCCAGTGGGGTTATCGAGAAAAAAACAATGCAAGACTTCATCAAGGCCAATAACATTGCGAATCTTAGCTCCACCTATGACACGAAATGCTCCAAGAAAAATTTCAATATTGCCTGGGCCATCACCGCACCAAATGTAAGCAAGCAAGGTTACAAATGCACAGACTCAGGCAATGTTCCCAATCAAATCATCGTTCTTGAAGGCATCCTGGTGAAAATCCCCCACAGCGAGCTGACAAAAAAACAATCGCACTAGTGTTTAAACAAAGGCAAATATTTTTCCAGCCCATTGGCCTTAAGCTCTGCCTTTGGAATGAATTTCAGCGAGGCCGAATTAATGCAGAAGCGTTTGTGTGTCGGACCAGGGCCATCATCAAAGACATGCCCGAGATGGGAGCCTTCCTTCGTGTGGATTTCCGTACGAAGTGTGCCGATTTTTTCATCTGATTTTGTCTCAACGTTGGCATCTTCTAAGGTCTTAGTAAAAGACGGCCAGCCCGTTGCTGAATCAAACTTATCCCGAGAGCTAAAAAGCGGTTTGCCGGTGATCACATCCACATAGATCCCCTCTTCGTGATTATTCCAGTAAGCGTTCTGAAAAGGCGGTTCGGTATCCTCTTCGCAAGTTACTTTATACGCCAGAGGGGATAATTGTTTCTTCAATTCTTCTTTTTTTACCGCAGTCATTTTACTCTCTCCACTTTGAGCACTTGGGAATAATAGTATCGCAAAAATAAAGAGTAGTATGCATTGTCGAGGAAACATCAAGTTCTCTCCAAGTTAATGACTGGTTGGCAATCAGATAATTTTCGCAGCTTTGTCAATTCCTGCCTTCATATCAGACAAATCCATGACGGGTGTAAACGTCACTTCAGCGTCGAGAGTTTGGAAAAAAGGTTCCGCCAGAGTAGGCATTAACTTTGAATCGTTCATCTCAAAAAATAAAAGACCGGTTCTTTTTCCATTTTCAGTAGTAAAGTAAGTGGCCTCTGGTTTAGCCGTTTCGACAAAACCCATTACTACTTTTTGCAACATTCCCTCTTTCAAAGCTTTGCTTGATTGATTGACAGGCATTGATACTTTCATCATCATTCGCATTTTTCTCTCCTTGATAGTTTTGATTGAGATACTTTACCGATCACGCTCGATGCCGCAAAAGCGAAATGCCTTTCTTCTGAATGATCTTTGTCAAGGCCATGATTTCTCAACAATTTTCCAACTACGTAAATTTTACCCTCTTCTTTATCTTTTTTGGCAAGGCAAAAAAAGAGTGTTAGAGGTTTGTCCAACATGCTTTTCGAGGTTTATATGAAATATTTTTTGATGATGCTTTTTGTTTTATCTCAAGCTTCCTTCGCGAAAGAGGTGTTACAACCAAATGTTGTCGCCAAGTTGAGTGAGCAAAAGCTTCTTGATAAGTTGCGCGTCTATTTATCAAACAGAAGTGTGGTAGTCCGAGAATTTAATCGACAAAGTAATACCGACGTTAATGGTGGCAATGTCACCACATCACTAAAAAGAGTCATTGAAAAAACAATCATCACCAGAAGCGTTAAGGGCAAAATTGTCGATGCCTCTAACTCAAACTTTCTTTATGTTTCCTTTGACCCTAAATGTACCGTTGCCGCTTGCGCTTATAAATTCGAATACCAAGCAAACTATACTCAAGGTTATGGTCTTGCCGAAATTCCAAATGTTGAAGGCAGTGAAGTTATTGATGCCTATAAGGGTTTAGTTAATGGTGCAAAAGATCGCCCCGACAACAACTACTATGCAAAGCGAGTCAAACTTTTGTTCAGTGAACGCGAGCTAAACGACACTATTAAACGTACCGTTCGTCCTCCTGGCTTTGACGTACAATAGTTGTTATTCTTGATGACGAACAACAGTTAACCTGATGCCTGAAATTATTGTTCATCCTTTGGCGCGATGCTTTGATAGCGCAAATTTATTGCCTGAAGGATGGTCCTTTTTATGTCTCAGAAACTTGTCGCATTTCTTTTCGCTATACTTTTACTTTCGTCTTGCATCCCTAAGAAGGATGAGTGCTTAAAAATTAAAATTCTCGATGTCCAAAAAGGGCAACCTGCCAATGTAGCAATCACCGTGCAAGTCATCGATGCTTGCCATAACAATGAACCAGTTGATAATTTAACCATGAGTAAGCTCACGGGAAGTCGGATCGCTGATAATCAGTTGCTTACGCAAGTTCAAGACCATTTATCAAGACGGGAATTTCGCTCTATTCAAAGATTAGTTGACTTGGAAAGTAAAAATTCGACTTTAGCAACGCCCAAAAAATTTGAACTCACCACTCTTCTACTCTTGGATTTGAGTGGTTCGGTGTACAAAGATAAAACTAAATTAAATCATCTCAAAAAATCTGCGCAGGCCTTTGTGCAGTCCATGTTTTTGGAATCAAAATTTTCTTCCAATTTCAAACTGTCCATTTACACCTTTGACGGAAGGGCCGAAATCCATCCACTGTTAAATGCAACTGCAAACAACTCCGACCAAGCGATGTCCGTGATAGAATCCCTTAACTGTCCTGATAACAACTACTGCCTTGATGAGTCAACGAACTTGAATGGGGCCTTAAGCGCTGGTGTAAGCACCATTGCCGGAATGAGCGATTCACATAATGAGGGGACAATTGTGGCGCGCAATATCGTTATTTTCACTGATGGGATTGATCGCGCCGGCCGAATTAGCGCCGCCGAGGCCTTACAGCGCATTAACGAATTTCGAGCGCCGCAAAATTCTTTCATTCATGCGGTAGGTCTCGGCAAAGACATCGATAAAGATTTTTTAAAAAAACTTGCCGGAAATAATTTTGTTCATGCTAAAAATTGGAAAAGTGTCAGAAATGATTTTAAAACTGTGGCAGAAAAAATTAAGAAGGTGGCCAATAGCTTTTATACTATCCATTACTGCGCTTCAAAGCGTTCGGACCAAAACCAGTTCGAGACTCTCTTTATCATAAAGAAGAGCGGATTCTTATCGTATGACCTTGGCAGGGCAAAATTTAATTATTCATCAAAAGACTTTGATGGAGGATGTAATTTCGAAGATTCACATCAATGGGCAGAACTTCAGCCAGAGCCACAACTTGATTCCTCAACACCAATTCCGGCGCCAACACCAGTTCCAACTCCCACTCCAACCCCTGGGCCGACGCCTGAACCGACTCCGCCGCCAACGCCAACACCCATTCCCAATATGCGCACTTATCTCATTTGCAATAAGACCACACAATTTAATACCATTCACGTGGCCACCTTCACCAATTATCAGGATGACAATATTAGAAAATGGTACAGCGTGCCCAGGGGATCATGCCAAGAGTTCTCTTTTTCTCCATCGGCGACGATTTTTCATTATGCGGCCGTGGCCGAAAATAATCTTCATCAATGGCTCGGCACAGAGGGTGACAGTTTCCCCGTATGTGTTCGCGGCGACAGTTATTATTATAATCCAGGCGCCTGTGCCTATGGATATCTAAGATATTATTTCCGTTCAATCGTCTTTCCAACGAATCTGACAAAATACACCTTAGACCTTAATGACTAGTCTTAAATACTCAGACCGACATTCAGAAGAAAGTGATTGGATTTATCTTCAATATTTCGGCCGACATCAAAAAGGACTGCAGGAATTGAAATTTTTTTAAAGTAATAGCGCAGCCCAAGGCCTACTGCATTTTCATTTATTTTTTTCCCATTCAAAACTGGCTCAATAAGTTTGCTGCTATTATGTTCATAAAATGAAGAGAGAAATAACCTATGATAAAGATGTTGTTGGTATTGAGCTAATCCGCCAAAATTTTGCGACACCGGAAATGATGCCTTATCATAACCTCGAAAACCTTCATCCCCTCCCAGGTCGCGAGCAAACAGATAGGATTTATCACTGGAAAAATAACCATGCAGTCCGAAATTCAGAAAGCTCTTCTGAATGGGAATACTCCAACTGATATTCGCTTCATTCAGATAAACCATTTTTCCACTTTCACTTTTGAGCGCATACAGATCATAGGTTGTGACAAAACCGTCATACATGACGTCCAAAATCTGGAAAGCATTCCAATGATGACGGAAGAAAATTCCCTTTGATCTGTCTCTGAAAAGTCTAAGTTTATTTTTATATATTGCTTTATCAATATAAACAGGGCCGGCCTTAAAAACATGATCCTTATAAAGATAATTAGGTGTTATCAGGTACGAATCGTAGCGCGACTCATGGGTATCAATCGCATTATCGAATCTTTTGAATTCTACGAGATCACTTTTTTTCATCAAGAGAGTTTTTATTCCGACCTCTGGGCCAAATAATGATTCATTTTGATAATAGAGAAGATAATTAAAGATAGAATTAGACCAGCTAATGCCTGGGGCAAGAGTTCCAAGAGAGCCTAGGAAGTTGTCATCATAGAGCACGACCCCGCGATTTTGATAGTTGCCGGACTGAGTAATCATCGGAATTGGAATAAGGGTCCATTTGTCGACAACTTCTATTTTTAACGTGCCATTTTTAAAATTCACACTTCTAACATGGATTTGGCCTATGCGACCCAAGTTTTCCTTAATAGTCTCAAGATCTTTTTCACTTAACTCTTTTCCTACTTGGATTTGGCCATGCTGAATAATCGCATTGGCAGTCGTTCGTTTGTTTCCAGTTATCTCAACACTTTTTAAAACTTCGCCAAAGGTGACTGAGGAGAATAATATTAAAATAATAAATAGAAAAAAGGTTGGTATTGATTTCAATTCAGGTCTTTCACCAGATGAAATAGTGCTAAAATTTTGCAACAAGGGCCGTCGTAAACAACGAATCGGTTTTGTGGACAACTCCAGGAGGGGGAAGATTGTTATAGCGCACGAGGAAACCACTCTTAAGAGAGAAAATACTCGTCAACAGCGCTGAAAGTGAAAGCTCGGTATTATATTTATAGCCCTTGCTGTTAGACAAATTTGGCAAATACTCAAGCCAATATTTGGTAGAAAAGTTCTTGTTCCATTGTTCTTCAATTTCCGTATATGCACGGCCGTAGCTTTGAGAAAGCGTGGAACCATCTAAATGTTTTTCCTGCATATAACGATAACCAAGTTCCGCAGACCATTTTGTCATGTCCGTTTTAATAATTGAATATTTAACACCACCATCTGTAATGAGCCGTCGATCAATACCGGCAAATTTATCTTTTTCAAAGGTTTCAGCGACAAAAAGTGCGAAGCGTTCACTGATCTGTCTTTCAAAACGCAGATTGGCATTAAAGAAACGGGCCGATTCGACGCCGTTGGAGAAAGCATTTAAATAACGGCCATTAAAAATCAGACCATCTTTATCCATCTGATAACTATTCATTTGCTTAACGTTATAAGTTTCCGTTCGCGTATTACCATTGGCGGACGCTATTCCTAGTTCTGATTCATCTTTAAACTGAGCATACAAACTCTGAGAACCCATCAATAATAAAAATAAGCAAAAATATTTCATCGAAAATCTCCTTGTTCTGTTAAACATTTTTCAATATTGCTTGCTTTACTCGTTCAGGAGTCATCGGAAGCTGAAAAAGTCGCGTGCCGGTGGCATTGTAAAGAGCATTGGCGATGGCGGCCCCCACGGTGACAATCGCGGGCTCACCTCCACCTTGCGGTGGCGAATCCTGATTATCTATCGTAAAAGTCTCGATCTGCGGCACCCATGAAAAGCGCGGAATCTCATAGGTGTCAAAGTTGGCATCCATGATCTCTCTTTCTTTAAAAATAACTCGCTCGGTAAGGGCGTATCCCAGCCCCATATTAATACACCCCTCCATCTGCATGGCCGCACCTTCGGGATTTACGACAAGTCCCATGTCTTGCACCACAACGACACGTTTCACGCGAATTTGACCAGTGCTTTTTTCCGCCCAAATTTCCGCCATCATGGCAACAGACGTTCCTGCATCTTCAGCGCAGGCGACACCGTAACCTACTCCACTTGACCCTTTTGCGGTTTTCCATCCAAACTTGTCGGCCGCCATCTTCAGGAGTTTTTGCATTTTAGGATCCGTTAGATGCCGAAGCCGAAACTCCACCGGGTCTGTGCCATTCTTTGCTGCCATGATATCGATTTGCGATTCACGCGCAAAAGTATTGGTACTATTTCCCGGCGCTCGCCAGACCCCCACTTTAAAAGGATGAAAGTGCGGATCTCTCTCGAAGAATTCGCCGAATGCACGAGTGCGATGATTGGGAATGTTATAGAAGTGTGCAGCTCCTCGATCGCCGGCACAATACACATCATAGGCCCATGAGCTAATCTGATTATTTTTATCAAGCCCCGATTTAATTTTAACCACAGCTGCCGGCCGGAAAGTGTCGTTAAAGAATTCTTCTCTTCGCGACCAGGCGACCTGAATCGGAAAAGGTTTTTTTAACAACTTGGCACAAAGTGCGGCCTCCGCAACTTGAAGATTCTGCGCCTTGCCTCCGAATCCCGCTCCGACAAAAATTGGCATCACCCTTACTTTCTCAGAGGCAATTCCCAGAATTCGAGCGACCTCATCTTGGGCGGCAAAAGGAGTTTGGGTTGAGGCCCAGAGAATGGCCAGCTTGCCATCAAATTTTATCACCGCTGCATGAGGCTCGATCGCTGCGTGGGCAACATAATCGTTCAAATAGGTATTCTCAAAAGTTGCACTCGCCAACTTTTTTCCTTTATCGAGATCTCCTTGTTCGGCAATGACTTTTCCATCAATATTGGCAACTTTGAGCAGATGATCAAAAACATTCTTGTCATCGAGTGACGTTTCACCTGCGAGTGGCGCTGGATTTTCGTACACTGCCTTAATTTTCTCAAAAGCAAATTGCGCGACTTCAGGGTGTTGATGAAGAACGGCAACAAAATCTCCCTCGCGAAGGACGGTAACACCTTTGACTCGCTCTGCGCCCGAGAGATCGACTTGCATCAACTTGGCATCATGGGATTTGGGTCTGAGAATTTTGGCATAATACATTCCAGGCAGATGAATATCCCCTGTATAGCGCGCCTCGCCTGTCACCTTTAGACGAGCATCGCGTGGCATGACTATCTTGCCCATCGTTTTGAACTCCGCACTCTTCTTCGGCGTCGCTTGCCCTTTTAGATGGCGTTCAATTCTTTTGCCTTGAGCTAGCTCGCCATAACTTATCTTGTGCGCTTTATTGCTCTTATCAAACACCACACCATTTTCTACAATTAATTTTCCAACGGGAATCTTGAGCTTTTCTGATGCCAGTTGCAGCAAAACCTGACGGGCCTCAGCTCCGGCAACACGCAGGGCTGGCCCAAAAGCGCGCGTACTCAAGGAACCCCAGGTTCCCATATCCCAGGGACAAAGTTGCGTGTCACCCATGACCATATGAACGGATTCCAGTGGCACATCCAACTCATCGGCCAACATCATCCCAAGTCCGGTAAATATTCCCTGGCCCATTTCGATTTTGCCTGTGAAACAATGAACTCCGCCATCAGAATCAATTCTCAGAAAAGCATTAAAATCGCTTGGCAATGGGTGACGACTTCTGCCTTCCTGGGCCGACACGGGAAATTTTCCCATGAAAAAGACAAGAAAAACTCCGCTGCCTGTGAGGC
>JAHFAA010000435.1 GCA_023250775.1 Bdellovibrionales bacterium | reverse complement strand
GAAGCGCCACCGAAGTTGTCCCCATGCCGGCCAATTTTTCATCAGTCGCGGCCCTTTGGTGGATCGCCGCATTTGCGTGTTTAATTGAGTCACGCATAATTTGCATGGGAGGAGCAGAATAATGTTCCAAAAGATATTCAGGAATGTGCTTCACGGCCATGGCCGAGGCAATATCACCACCATTATGGCCGCCCATTCCATCAGCGACGATAAAAAAATTCTTTTCCAGATTGAGATAAATGGCATCTTGGTTAGTTTTTCTTTTTTTGCCAATATCAGTGAGGCCAGCCGCCAGGAGTTGCATACAAATTTCCTCAGTAGAACCAGCTTTTATTCTAGGGAGTCTTTGGTGCGTGTCAATGTTTGATCTGTTTCCTGATCAAAAGAGGCAGACATGTTCTACTTTGCTATTTTCCTTGTTAGGCCTATAACTCCAAGGGTAAAATAGAACAAAGGCGTTCTATTTGTGGAGGGATAATGGCCAAATTAGATGTGAATCAATACATGCGTCAGCATTACAGACCTGAAGATTTCAAACATCTTCATTGGAAGGGAACCTTTCAGGAATACCTCGAAGTCGTTTCGAAGAATCCAAAAGTAACGAGAAATGCCTTCCAACGTGTCTTCGACATAGTGTCTTCTTTTGGTGTTTCCCAATATACCGAATATAAAAAAGAGGTGACTCGCTATCACTTCTTTGACGATCCTTTTGATAATGGTCGCGATGCTGTTTATGGTATCGATGTCCATCTAATGAAGTTGGTTAATTTTTTCAAATCTGCCGCCTCTGGATATGGAACCGAAAAGCGCGTGCTGTTGTTGCACGGCCCTGTTGGCTCCGCCAAATCATCCATTGCTCGCTTATTTAAAAAAGGGATCGAGCATTACTCTCGCACCGATGACGGGGCCCTCTACACCTTTGAATGGGTGGATGATCAAGAAACAGAAATTTTAGGTGGTCAGAAGATTTTCCCTTCGCCCATGCATGAGGAGCCGCTCAAGTTGATTCCGATCGAGGTTCGCAAAGATTTTCTGGATAACTTGAATAAGGGCCTGTCAGCCGATTTCAAGATAAGAATCAAAGGCGCGCTCTGTCCGGCAGATCGCTACATCTATAGTGCCTACATGGACAAATATGCTGGCAATTGGGAAAAAGTCATGGGCCATGTTCGGGTCAAACGACTTCTCCTTTCAGAAAAAGATAGAATTGGTATTGGCACCTTTCAGCCCAAAGATGAAAAGAACCAGGACTCAACTGAATTAACCGGTGATATTAACTATCGCAAAATCGCTCAGTATGGATCGGACTCCGATCCCCGCGCCTTTAACTTTGATGGCGAATTTAATATTGCCAATCGCGGAGTCATTGAGTTTATCGAAATGCTTAAACTCGATGTGGCGTTCCTCTACGACCTTCTGGGGGCCTCACAGGAGCACTCGATAAAGCCCAAAAAATTTGCTCAAACCGATATTGATGAGGTGATCATTGGACATACCAATGAACCAGAGTATCGACGTTTACAAAGCAATGAGTTTATGGAGGCCTTGCGCGATCGAACAGTAAAGATCGACATTCCTTACATCACACGTCTGGAACAAGAGGTTCGAATTTATCTGAAAGATTTTAATCTGGATAAAATTCCTCATGTGCATATTGCTCCTCATACGATTGAAATGGCGGCAACCTGGGCCATCTTAACTCGTCTTGAGGAACCAAAAAAATCAGACCTCACCAAACTTCAGAAAATGAAACTGTATAATGGTAAAACGCTGCCAGGTTACAATGAGGATAATGTGAAGGAGCTGCGTAAAGAGGCCATGCGTGAGGGATTGGAAGGAATCTCGCCTCGTTACATTCAGGATAAAATTTCCAACTCCCTTGTGAAGCACGGCCATGTAGGGTGTCTCAATCCATTCATGGTGTTTAATGAGCTTGAGGCCGGTCTCAAGCACCATGCACTTATCAATGGACAGGAGCAGCTGGATCATTTCAAAGAAATGTTGGCAGTGGCCCGTCAGGAATACGAAGATATCGTCAAAAATGACGTGCAGAAGGCCATCAGTGTAGACGAGACGGCCATCCAGACTCTTTGTGCCAACTACATCGACAATGTGAAGGCCTATACCCAAAAAGAAAAAGTTCGAAACAAGTATAGCAATCGTCTTGAGGATGCCGATGAACGCTTCATGCGCTCGATTGAGGAAAAAATTGATATTCCTGAATCGAGAAAAGATGATTTCAGGCGTGAGATTATGAATTACATCGGGGCCTTGGCGATTGAGGGCAAAGTGTTCGATTACAAGATGAATGAAAGACTGCATCGCGCCCTTGAGCTCAAACTTTTTGAAGATCAGAAAGATTCGATAAAGCTGACGACCATTATTTCCAAAGTGGTGGATAAAGAAACCCAGGAAAAGATCGATGTTGTTAAATCACGTCTGATCAAAAACTTTGGATATTGTGAAATCTGTGCCACGGATGCTCTGAATTTTGTCGCCTCAATTTTTGCCAAGGGGGATTCTGCCAAATCCTAAAATCATTAAGGTTTGAGTGTGGATGTAGGTGATAGGGAGGAGTATGGATCATCCGATTAAGCGCGATCATTCTCGCTTTCGTAAGATAATAAAAGGCAAGATTCGCGAAAATCTTCGAAAGTATATTTCGAAAGGTGAGATGCCATCGCCCAAAGGTGATGGCACCTACCGTATTCCGATGCCCTCGATTGATATTCCTCGATTTAAATTTGGTGAACGCCAGCAAGGTGGAATGGGGCAAGGCGAAGGTAATCCCGGCGATCCCGTTGATCAAGGTCAAGAAGGTGAGGGCCCGGGACAAGGAGAGGCCGGTCAAGGTGAGGGAAAGAAAGAACTCGAAGTAGACTTAAGCCTACAAGAGTTGGCGCAGATTTTGGGTGAGGAATTGGCCCTTCCTAATATTGAGCCTAAAGGTAAAAAAACCATCCAGAGTGATGCCAAACGCTACACCAGTATCGGTACCACTGGCCCAGACTCTCTCAAGCATTTCAAACGTTCTTATAAGGAAGCGCTGAAGAGGCAAGTGGCCTCTGGAACTTACGATCCCAAAAACCCGATCATTGTTCCTATTCGACAGGATTTCCGTTTTCGCTCTTCTGATATGAAGACCGAGTTCGAGAACGCCGCCGTGGTAATTTACATGATGGATGTGTCTGGTTCGATGGGGGATGAGCAAAAAGAAATTGTAAGGACGGAGAGTTTTTGGATCAACCTATGGCTGAAAAGTCAGTATAAGGACATTGTCATTCGTTATATCATTCATGATGCCACGGCCAAGGAAGTTGATGAGGAAACATTTTTCCGAACTCGGGAAAGTGGGGGCACGCTGATCTCGTCTGCTTTTAAATTGTGTCGAGATATCATGGCTGCCGATTACAAGACCGCCGATTGGAATATTTATCC
>JAHFAA010000059.1:8176-12932 GCA_023250775.1 Bdellovibrionales bacterium | reverse complement strand
TTTTCAACACGCGATTTATTTTTTACTTCCGTCAGAAGGCCTGAGGCCTTTCCCCAATTTTCAAGATTCAAGGCGGTCCAATAAATGGCCTCAATTTCATTGTTGGTTAAGACATCAAGCGCGGCCTCAATTTTGCCACCTTCCGCAAGAACTTTGGTTTTAAAAGCCGCATTGGTGGCCATGGCACGCTCACCGAAGGTCATCCCTCTTTCCCAAAAAATTCGTTTCTCATCACTTTCCTGTGTGAGACCGTCAGCCAAAAGATAATATCCGCGACAAAGCCCAATGAGATATTTGTAATTATTTGGCTCGGCCTTTGCCAAAGTGTCATAGGCCTCAATGAATTTCATCAAATTTACGCGCAGATAGCGTCTTGCCCATTGCACTTCGCCCTTGGCCTCCAACTCTTTTTTTTCAATTTCAGTAAGAGTCACGTGCTCGGTCTGCTTATCCCACCCGCTGGTGCGTGAGCTAGCACACCCGAAGCCAAGAAAAAGGAGTGTTGCGAAGAAAAAACTCAATCGAAGAAAGCGCATATATTTTCTCATGAGGTATTATAACCACGACTTAATAATAATTCACACAATGTTTGCTAAATTCACGAAAGCCAGTGATGGGCCAAAAAGGCCATTCCATACCCAAGTAATCCCATATAGAGAAACATGATGACAGGTAGCACAAGGCTGCCCGTCTCTCGGATGGCCATGGCGAGAGTGGAAGTGCATTGAAGTGAAAAAACAAAAAAGAATAAAAGTGCCCAAACCGTACCAGTGCTGAAAACTTTTTCTCCCGTTACAACATCGACATCATTCTTGAGACGATCGTGCAGGGTTTCAGAAGTTTCATTCACGTCACCAAGCGCATACATCGTGCCCATCGAGGCGACAAAAAGTTCTCGTGCTCCATAGGCGGTGAGCAGTGCGACTCCCATTTTCCAATTCATCCCCAAGGGCGCCAAGATCGGTTCGATGCCTTTGCCGACGCGACCGATGATAGAATTTTCGAGAGTGAAGCTGGCCTGTTCTGCTTTGTTCAAAGGTGCCAGCTCTTTCTCAGTAGGCCGAGGAAAAGTACTGGCGACCCAAAAGACAATGGAGAATGCCAAAATCACGGTACCGGCCTTGCTCAAAAATATTTTTCCCTGACGCCAGCTATGTCTCCATGCCGTAGCAAGGCGTGGCCGCTGATAGAGCGGCAGATCCATCAAAAACCCTGTGCCCTCACCTTTGAAAAAGGAAAGACGCAAAATTTTAGCAATCACCAGCGCCGCAGTTCCTCCTAGAAAATAAAGGAAGAAAAAACTTAACGCTTGAAGATTAAAAATACCCAAGATTTTTGTTTTTGGAATAAAGGTTCCGATCAGTAACACATAAACAGGTAAGCGAGCGCTACAAGTCATCAGGGGAATGGTCATAATTGTCACAACACGTTCCAGCCGATTAGGAATAGTCCGAGTCGCCATGATGGCCGGCACAGCACAGGCCAGTCCAGACATGTAGGGCAAAAAAGATTTTCCCGAAAGGCCAAAAAAACCCATCAGACGGTCTGTTAAAAAGGCGGCACGAGCGATATAGCCGGACAGTTCAAGAAGAGAGAGCAGAAAAAATAAGATGAGAATCTGAGGAAGAAACACGATGACCCCGCCGACTCCCGCCAAGATTCCATCAACCACAAGACTCCGCAGCAGTCCGCCGCCCAGAACCTTTGAGACCTGATCCCCAAGCCACGTGACGGAAAAATCAATTCCATTCATGACTGGGGCCGACCAAGAATAGATGGCATGAAAGATGAGATAGAAAATGGCGATAAAAATGATGCTGCCCCATAAAGGATGAAGCAGAATCTTGTCGATGCGCTCGGTGAGTAGAACCTTGTGTGCCTTGGATAAAGAATAAATCTCTTCCAAGATTTTGCGGGCATCTCGATGATACTTTTCAACTTTCGTTAAGAGTTCAGATTCGTGCGAATCATCCACAACAATAAGGGCCCGACGTGCAACTTCGTAATCTATTTTAAAAGAATCGAAAGAACGTTTCGTCACAAGAAGTTTCTTGTTTATTTTAACCGGTTCATTTTTTAGATTCTCACGCAAAAATTTATCCAGGGCCGGCGCGTCTCCTTTAAGGGCCGAAAATGGCATAATCGGCACGCCCACTTTCTCACGCAACTTTTCACATTGGATGTGGGAAAATATTTCTTCAGAATCAACCTTGTTAATCACGGCCACGAGTCGATCTCCAATGAGATCGCGGAGATAAAGCAAAAGCCCCAAGGAAAACTCTAAACGATGAACGTCTATAATAAGGGCCACGCCTTGAAACTCAGGCGAGCTGGCATCCAACCCCAAAATAGCTTTTATCGTCACGGCCTCGTCATAACTGCCGGGCAAGAGTCCGTTAATTCCAGGCAGATCAACTATTGAGATTTGGCGCGTTTGTGCCTTGTTGGAGAGCAACTCGGCCACGGCATTATCAACCGTAATCCCGGAATAATTGGAGACGTGTCTAAATTTGCCAGAAAGAAGGTTATAGATTGAGGACTTTCCTGAATTGGGTGGTCCGATTAATAAAATATTTTCCACAGTTGCCTTTAAAATTCTTCTAGAATTATTTGCAACGCATGCTCACGCCTAAGGGCAATGAAATTACTTTTTCCCAACTTGATGGCCAAAGGTGAACCAAACCAGGCGCGGCCAATTAATTCCACGTCGTCACCTGGCAAGATTCCAAGCGCCAACAAACGTTCCCGTGACTCCTCACTACCATTAATGGACTTAATTTTCGCCTTGGTGTTTTTTGGTAAATCGAGCAGGGTTCTCATAGTGCCTCGCTGATGTGAAAACTACCCAGCAAAGTTTGAATAGTCAAACTTTATTATAGCACACAGAACATTTTACGCAAAGTAATGTGAAATCAGTTAGTTGACATGCTTTTCGTCTGATTAGCGATCTCCTCACCCGACCACTCGGCATCCTTAGAAACCTGGCCTTTTTCAAACTTCCCTTGCTTAAGTTCCAGCAAATGCGCATGGGTAGTAAAGAATGGCAACGACTGGCCACGGAACTGTTCAATGGATTTAAATCCGTGCTCCTGCATAAAATTTTCCGTCGTGGTGAGCATCTCTTTAATCATGCCAAAACCTTGCAACATGGGGGCAGTGCAACTCTGCACGGTATGACAGCCCATCAAAATAAATTCCAGAGCATCTTTTCCGCACTCGACGCCACCGATTCCACTCATGGTGATTTTTTCTTGTTTGGTTGCCTTGAGGGCACGCGCCAAATCCAGTACGTGTCGAAGAGCAATCGGTCGAATGGCCTGCCCCGAATAGCCTCCGGGAATTGAATGACCGTTCACTGTCGGCAGCGGTCTGAGTGTTTTAAGATCAATTCCAATCACCGCTAAAATGGTGTTGATGAGGCTGATACCATCGGCTCCACCTGCAACGGCCTCCAAGGACGGAATAGAAATATCGGTAATATTGGGAGTCATCTTGGCCCAGACAGGAACAGGAGAAACTTCCTTTACCCACCTCGTGACTTCCTTAACCACTTCTGGGCACTGGCCCATGGCCGAGCCCATTTTTTTTTCAGGCATGCCGTGAGGACAGGAAAAATTTAATTCCAGAGCATCAACACCGGTTTGACAAACTTTTTTGGTTAAGGTCTGCCATGCCGATTTGTCGTAGGCCTCCATCAGTGAAGCAATGAGAATTTTCTTGGGGAATTCTTTTTTTACCGCTTCGAAATCTTTCAACCACTCATCAAACGCCCGGTCAGAAATCAGCTCAATATTTTCAAAACCGATAACCTCATTATTTTCGCGAGAATACAGTTTGCCATAACGAGGGGCCACATTTTTAACCAATCGACCATCGAGAGAAATAGTTTTGGCAACCACTCCGCCCCAGCCTTCCTTGAAGGCCTTGGCGATTGTCGCGCGATTAGTCCCTGGAGGCCCGGAGCCAATCACGAAAGGATTTTCAAAATTAATCCCGTTAACTTTTATGGATAAATCTCGGCCCATAATTAACTCCTATAAATGCTCACCTAAATTGCGACGAATGTAGCGTCCGGCACCGCGCTCAACTTTCAAATTGCCATTATCAAATTGCACGCGTCCGTTCACGATCACCTTCAAAGGGCCACCTTTGGTTTTAAATCCTTCAAAAATATTGCGATCGCATTTGTGAAAATGAGTCTTGGCAGAAATTGTTGCGGTTTTATTTTTATCCCACAAAACCAAATCGGCATCAGCGCCAACCGCCACAGCGCCCTTGCGCGGATACATCCCAAACAGTTTGGCCGGTCTGGTGCAGTTCAAATCAACAAATTGGTGAATGTCGATTTTATTTTCTAAAACGCCATAGGTATACAGAAGAGTAAGGCGATCCTGAATCCCGGCTGCACCATTGGGAATTTTTCTAAAATCATTCTTCCCTGCTGACTTTTGATCTTTTTGTCTGAAGGGACAATGATCGGTGCCAACAACTTGAATGATTCCCGATTTTAGGGCCCCCCATAAACGATCTTGGTGTCCTTTGGGGCGGATGGGTGGACTCATCACATAAGCGGCACCTTCAAAATCAGGTTTTTCATAAACACTATCATCCAAGAGCAGGTACTGAGGACATGTCTCACCAAAGACCACTTGCCCACGAGCACGTGCTTCAGCAATCGCATCGACCGCCTCAGCAGAAGACACATGGACCACGTAAAGTGGCGTCTCGGTCATTCGCGCTAACATCGCGGCACGCC
>JAHFAA010000059.1:0-8166 GCA_023250775.1 Bdellovibrionales bacterium | reverse complement strand
AAAGCTTTTTTTGCAAATCAACCACCATGTCACCATGTTCACAGTGAGCGGTGACGAGTGATCCTAATTTTTTTGAAACGTTCATGATGCTGATCAACTCATGATCTTCAACACCGATGGCGCCACGATAGGCCATGAAGGTTTTGAAAGAGGTGATGCCTTCTTCCTTCACACATTGTTGCATGGCCTTTTCCACTTTTTCGCCATACCAAGTCAGCGACATGTGGAAAGCATAATCGGCCACCGATTTTTTGGCCTTCTCTTTCCACGTGGCCAAGGCCTCCATGGGGTCTTGATTGCGTGAAGGAATAACAAAGTCGATGATACTCGTAGTTCCACCGGCCAGGCCTGCGGCAGTTCCTGTTTCAAAATCATCGGCCGAAACATCTCCCATAAAAGGCAGTTCCATATGAACGTGACCGTCAACAGCGCCTGGTAATACCAAAAGCCCCGTGGCATCGATCACTTCGGTGGAGGCAGATGGTTTTTCTAAGTTTTTACCAATGGCCTTAATCACACCGTCTTGAATCAAAATATCAGAAACGTAACGATCAATCGAAGTTATGATTTCACCATTTTTAATAAGCATGCTTTTCATATTCACTCCTTATGACATCCAGTTTCTGCTAGAAGGTTCAATCCATTTCACGGTGATTTTCTTATCCTGAGTCCAAAAAGAAATTCCCGCATCGCCGGTAATATCTCCCGCCCCGAAACGTGACTCGTACCAGCCGCCAAAGGCGAAGGGCTCGCGTGGAACAGGAACGCCGACATTCACACCGCACATTCCGGCCATGGCATTTTTCACCACGTAATCAGCATATCTGCCTGAGGTGGTAAAAATGGAACAGGCATTTCCATAGGGATTACTATTTTCCAATTTCATGGCCTGTTCGAGACTATCGACGTGAATGATGGCCAGCACGGGCCCAAAAATTTCTTCTTTAAGCGCAGGAATGTTTTCTTTCATATTATCGATCAATGTTGGGCCAACCCAGTAACCGTCTTTGGTGCCATTGCCCGTAGGCATTTTGCCACGCCCATCCACCAAAATTTTGGCGCCCATCTGTTCGGCCTCGGTAATATATTTATTAATTCGCTCAACACTTTGTTTGTTGATGATGGCGCCCATGTTATCACCAAGCTTCACACTCTCAGCATAGGCCTTCATCTGTTCAATGATCTTGTTGCAATCTCCAACGGCAATCATCACACTGGCAGCCATGCATCGTTGACCAGCACAACCGATAGCGGAATCAACAATTTGCTTAGGAGCATTTTCAAGGTCCGCATCAGACATCACGATCAAATGATTTTTAGCGCCACCCAAGGCCAGCACTCTCTTGGCGGCAGCTGAGGCCCTGGCATAAACGAGCTTGGCAACCTTGGTGGAACCGACAAAGCTCACCGCCTTGATATCGGGATGATCACAAATTCCATTGACCACTTCTGAACCGCCGTGAACAACGTTCAAAACCCCATCGGGAAGTCCGGCCTCCTTGAAAAGTTTGGCCAAACGAAGTGAGGAAAGAGGAACCTGCTCCGAAGGTTTGAGCACCACGGTATTTCCCACTGTTAAAGCAATGGGTAAAGTCCACATCGGCACCATAATGGGAAAGTTAAAAGGAGCAATACATGCCACGACACCCAGAGGTACTTTTACATTACTGCACATGATATCGGCACTGACTTCTTGCGCCTGACCTGAAATCTTGTTGGGAATGGCACAGCCAAATTCCAAAACCTCAATCGCTTTGGCGACATCACCGGCAGCTTCAGAGAGGGTCTTGCCATTTTCTGTGCTGATCAGGTTACAGAGTTCCTGGAAATCTCGCTCCATCAGGGTTTTCAATTTGAACATGACCTGAACACGTTGTTTGATGTGGGTATTTTTCCAGGCAGGAAAAGCAGCTTTAGCGGCCGCGACGGCCTCATTCACATCCTGAGCGGTTCCCATAGGAACCTGGCCCAAGACATCTCCGCGGAAAGGGCCAAAAATATCCTGGTAGTTTTTGGTCTTAGGTTCAACTTCTTTATTTCCGATCCAATTTTTAATTTTTCCATATCCCGAGGTAAATTTGATTGCGTTGCTCATAGTGGCCCCCATCAATAAAAAAGAAGGGATAATAAAGTCATAAAATGTCGAAAATGGCAAATTTCACCCTAGGACGCATCGCAACAGCTCTTTACTTCGAGGGTTAAAATTTATAGCGTTTTAGGTCTAATTAATGTTGAGCAAGTATGCGAGGTTTTTGTGAACAACGAAACAATTCTAGAACTCCGACAGAAGCACCTTTATCCCACCAAAGTTCCTTACTATAAAACTCCCTTGCACCTAGTGCGTGCCAAAGGTTCTTACGTCTGGGATGACAAGGGTGAAAAATATTTGGACGTCATTGGCGGAATCGTTTCTATTTCAGTCGGCCACAATCACCCGCGCATTGTGAAAAAAATGAAGGCGATGCTTGAAGGTGATGCCATTCAACACACCACTTTTCTCTACCTCTCTGAGTATATGCCTGAATTGGCCAAGAAATTGGCGGAAGTTGCCCCCAAGGGTTTGAGCAAATGTTACCTGACCAACTCGGGTTCTGAGGCCAATGAAATGGCCGTGCTTTCGGCGCGTACTTACACAGGTGAGCCGATGGTCGTGGCCTTGCAGCATGGCTACCACGGAGGCACAACCACTCCGCTTTCACTCTGTGGACACAGCACTTGGAAATTTCGCTCGCAACCCCAGGCCTGCGTCACGCACGCCAAAGCCCCTTACTGTTATCGCTGTCCCTTCGGACAGAAAAAAGAATCCTGTAATTTAGAATGCGCCGATGACGTGAAAGAAACGATTCTCACAACTACCAGCGGAAAAATCGCCGCCTTCATCTGTGAGCCAATTCTGGGCGTAGGCGGATTCATTGAACCACCAGTGGGCTATCACAAAAAAGTTTACGACATTGTTAAAAGTTTTGGCGGCCTTTATATTTCAGACGAAGTGCAAACTGGCGTCGGTCGTACCGGCGTTCACTTTTTTGCCATTGAGGATTCTGGTGTTGAGCCCGACATCATTTCTATGGCAAAAGGCATCGGCAATGGCGCTCCTATGGGAGCCATTATCGCCAAGGCCGAAGTTGCCGACAGCTTAAAAGGCAAATTGCATTTTAACACTTTCGGCGGTGATCCTTATCAATCCATGCAGGCGGCAACCACCATCGATATTATTCGTGAGGAAGGCCTGATCGAAAATGCCAATAAGATGGGACACTACTTAAAAGAAGGATTACAGGAACTGCAAAAAAGTTTCCCGATCATCGGCGATATTCGCGGGCGCGGTCTTTTGATCGGTCTTGAGTTAGTTAAAAATCCCAAGACCAAAGAAGTGGCGGCCCCGGAGGCCGCGCTGTTGATGGAACTGGCGAAAGATGAAAAATTGCTTATTGGAAAAGGTGGACTCTTTGCTAACGTGATTCGTCTTGCACCGCCACTCAATATCAATAAGGCCGAGTGTGATGAGTTGCTGGCAAAACTCAAGCGCGCCTTTGCAAAACTGACGCGCTAACAGAAATTATTCATCGGCCCTTTGCCAGAAATATTTTTCCAGTTCCACGAATTTGGTGTGAAAGCCCATGGCGATCATTTCGTCATACGATTTATGGGCATCCCATTTTTGAACAAGCACGCGATATAAACCAATTACAAGTCCCGTGCGATCTTCGCCATGAGTACAGTGGATATAAATTGGCCCGCGGGATTCATCGGCAAGAATTTTCAAAATGCCATCGATCTGTTGATCAGTAGGGGCCTCAAGCCAAGTCATGGGAAAAGAAACTTCCGCAATCCCAACTTGCTTCGCCCAGGCCTGCTCCTGCTTTACGGCACTCATGGTATTTTCAACATTGATAATTAGCTTGTATCCGTTTCTCGCCAGCCATTGAATATCGGCGCGCGTAGAAGGACGACCGCCTCGCGAAATCACATCGGTCACCTGCTCAAACTTAGGGATCTCAGCGCTGGCGACATTGATGAAAAACAAGGTTACGAGGGATAAGGACAATATTAAATGCTTCACAGGCACCTCACTAATAGTTTTTTTTAGCATCGACTCAGGGTACTTATTCGTCAATCTTGTGACAGAAAATGTAAGTATTCGGACTAGTAAGCTCTCTCATACTGTTTTGGAAAAGGCACCTTCTCGCCCAATTCGAGGGCGGCCTTGATCGCCCAATAGGGCTCGCGCAATAATTCACGGCCAAGCAAGATGGCATCGGCCTCATCTCGAATCAAGATATCCTCGGCCTGCCCAGGCCTTGTGATCAGACCGACAGCTCCTGTCAAAATGCCGGCCTGTTCTTTAATTGCTTTGGCAAAGGGAACTTGATAATTGGGTGCAAAGGGGATTTTTGCAGTGGCAATATTTCCGCCTGAAGACACATCGATAAAATCAATTCCGATTTTTTTTAGAGCACGACAAAACACAATACTCTGTTCCAGATCCCAGCCGCCTTCCGTCCAGTCAGTCGCCGAGATGCGCACGAACACGGGCAAATTTTTTGGCCACACCTCACGAAGTGCCGCCGCCACCATGAGAGGAAATTTCATTCTGTTTTCCAATGGGCCACCAAATTCGTCTGTTCTCTTGTTGGTCAGGGGGGAAAGAAATTCATGCACCAGGTAACCGTGGGCCATGTGTGCTTCAATGACTTCGAAGCCAGCGCGCAAAGCAAGGCGGGCCGAGTGGCCAAAATTTTCGACTAATTTATAAATTTCTTTGGTCTCGAGGGCGCGGGGAGTTTTATACTCTTCAGAAAATGCGATGGCACTGGGGGCATAGTGCTCCCCCTCGCACTGACCTTTTCTGCCTGAGTGGGCCAGCTGAATGGCGGGCACCGAGTTTTGCGCTTTGATGAAGGCGGTGATGGGTTTAAAAGCATCACACTGCTCTTGATTAAAAAGCGCCAGACATCCGTTGCTGATTCTTCCCTCGGAAACGACTCCGGTGGCCTCGGCGACAATCAGACCTACGCCGCCCACCGCCCGTTGGCCCAAATGCACCAGATGCCAATCATTGGCGACACCGTTTTTGGCGGAATATTGGCACATGGGTGCCATCATAATTCTATTTTTCAGGGTTAATTCACGAATTTTAAGGGGAGAAAAAAGCTTTGTACTCATCATGACACTTCCTTGTTTCAAAGATTATAAAATAATCTATTCGTAACGTAAGGCCTCAATGGGATGAAGCGTGGATGCTTTTTTGGCGGGATAGATTCCAAAGATAATTCCAATCGAGGCAGAAAAAAAGAAGGCGAGGAAAACCGAGCTCGGTGAGATAGAAGTTGTCCACCCTGCGAGCGATGATAATAAAAGAGTAATGAGCCATCCCAAAATGATTCCGAACAGACCACCTGTTGCACTGGTAACGATGGCCTCTGAGAGAAATTGCGCCAGGATATCCCATCGTCGAGCGCCAATCGCCTTTCTTAAACCAATCTCACGCGTTCGTTCGGTCACGGACACCAGCATGATATTCATAATGCCAATTCCTCCTACCAAAAGAGAGATCGCGGCGATGGAGGAAAGCAACAGGGTCATGGTTTTGCTGGTTTCAGTTAAGGCGGCCTGGATATCGGCCATATTTCTAATATCAAAAGCATTTTCTCTCTGGGAAAAGGGCACGCGATGACGAGTGTACATTAATTCTAAAATATCATCCTGGGCCGAATCCAACAAGGCCGCGTCGGAAATCTCCAGGTCAACGGAATCCACATATTCTTTGCCCATCAGCCGGTGCATGGCGGTCAAAACGGGAAGAATCATAACGTCATCTTGGTCGCGCCAACCGGTGGCACCTTTCTCAGGCAAAATGCCGATAACCAAAAAATTAATTTTATTAATTTTTACCATCTCACCGATGGGATTTTGATTGCCGAATAATTCGCGCACAAGGGTGGCCCCGATCACGGCGACTCTGGCCCTTTTTAAGTTTTCCTCTTCCGTGAAAAAACGACCGGTGTCCGGCACTGATGCATGCATGCTGGCATAACCAGTTCCACCGCCCAGAATTTGAGTATTCCAATTTTTGTCTTTATAGGTGATCTGGCCTCGCCCGTTCACATTGGCAGAAATTTCTTTCACGCTTGAAATTTGTTTTTTAATCGCCTGTACATCCTCTAAGGTTATCCGGGCAGTGGTTCCTGCTTCCTGCGAAACACCTCCCACTCTTTGTGCACCGGCATGGAGAATGAGAAGATTTGAACCAAGTGAGGAGAGCTGCGCTTCGATCGCCTTCTGCGCCCCACGACCAAGGGCCAGCATGGCCACGACGGCAGCAACTCCAATCAAGATTCCAAGCATCGAAAGACCTGTTCTGATTTTGTTGGCAACTAACGTTTTAAGGCCTTGATGAAAATATTCAAGAACTTCGGAAAAATGAAAATGTTGAGACTGGTGCGTGATTTTTCTTGCACTCTCTCCGGTATTTGCTGTTTTGGGAGCAAGGCGTTCATCCGTGTGAACAACGCCATCACGCATGCGAATCAAGCGTTTCGCCTGTTTTCCAATCTCTTCTTCGTGGGTGACAATAATAACTGTGATGCCTTGATCATTGAGTTTTTTCAAGGTCAACATGATTTCTTTTTCACTGACAGAATCAAGATTTCCCGTCGGCTCATCGGCCAAAATCATGCGCGGACGATTGATGAGAGAGCGGGCAATGGCGACTCTTTGTTGCTGACCACCTGATAATTCATTCGGTTTATGTGAGGACCTCTCGGCCAGGCCCACCATTTTTAATAACTCGGCCGCATGAGTAGGTTCCGGTCTTTTAGAATAGAGCAGCGGGAGGGCAACATTCTCCTCAGCGGTCATTCGTGGTAATAAATTAAATTGCTGAAAAATAAAGCCGATGGCATCTCTTCGCAAAACGGCCAACTCATCTTCGGAAAGATTGGCCACTTCCTTGCCGTCAATTTGGTAAGAGCCTGAGGTCGGAACATCAAGCAGTCCCAAAATATGCATCAAGGTTGATTTGCCTGAACCCGATGGGCCCATGATCGCCACATAATCGCCCTCGTCAATTTTCAAATCGACGTCACATAAGGCCTGGACCTTGTTGTCACCCATCTGATAAATTTTTCTAACTTTTTTCAGCTCTAACATTTTTAATGCCCACGTCGCCCCATTGGAGAAAAAGGTGAGGTCGGTCCGCCTTTTCCTTTTTTATTTGGACGAAATTCAGGAACAAAAATGACCTCCCCTTCGGACAGGCCAGCAACAACCTCTGTTCGTTTGCCATCTGAGGCCCCGACTTCAATTTGTCGCTCGATTGGATCATTAACATTTTCACCCTGCACAAGCACAATGGATCTGCCGTCTTTAATCTTGATGGCATCAGTAGAAACGAGAAGAATATTTTGTTTAGAGTTAACATCAAAAGTCACGTTGGCGGTCATCCCACTTCGCATATAAGGAGGTGTTTCGCTGGGTAAAACATCCACTATATAGGTGGTGACATTGTTCACAGTTTTCGCGTCAAAGGCGATCTTGTCCACAGTCCCAATGATCTTTTGAGTCGGGTAGGCATCCAGAATTATTGTCGCTTTCTGTTTGTTTTTGATTTGCGAGATATCGGTTTCATCCACTTGGGCCTTGACGGTCAATCGATCAGACATCACTAAAACTGCATCAGAGATCGTAAATGTTTGTCCCGATTCCACATTCCTTTGAATGATGGAGCCAGCAATAGGAGCAAGAATCGGAGTCGGCCGATACATTTCTTCCCATTTTTTTACTTCCTCACGTCCCTGCGCACTGGCGGCATCAAGCATGGCCGCTCGTTCAGTCGAACTCATCCAGGCCAAAACTTGTCCTTTGCGAACATTGTTTCCTTCCTCAACTAAGACTTTTTCTACTCGACCCGCCACGGGTGGTTTTATCTCAACACGATTTTCAGGTCCGACGATTCCAGTACTCAAAATCGTCATCTCCAAATTGTCTCTTCCGACTTTGACTTGTTGATAACGAACATCATCCTTACCCTTTTGCGATGACCATAATTTGAACGTGACACCTCCGGCGATCACAACAAAGATGAACGAGGCGATCCATATTTTTTTACTCATTGATGACTCCCTTGCCCTGTGTCTGTTCCCATGATGCTTCGGCGATCACACG
>JAHFAA010000434.1 GCA_023250775.1 Bdellovibrionales bacterium | reverse complement strand
AAGTTGATGCTGGAACAATGACTGCTCGGCGCTGCAATGATGTGTTGGATAGCATCTTGAAAAATGTCGAAGACATGAATCAGATGATTGGTGAGATGTCGACCGCCAGCAGTGAGCAGGCCAAAGGTGTTGATGAGATTTCCAAGGCCATGAATCAAGTGGAAATTGTTACTCAAAGCAATAGCGCTGCTGCCAATCAAGCCACGGCCATTGCTCATCAGCTCAATGATCAATCTGTTAAACTCGGTCAACATGTCACCACGCTTAAATCAATCACCCTAGGCACTCGTGCCTCAAATGATGTTGCGCCAACCGACCCCGGTCGCAGTGATGATAGTGATGATGATCATGCTGGCAAAGTTTTGTCCCTGACTCAAAGTTCAAAGAAAGCAGCAAAGCCCACTGAGCAAACCTTCGAGAATTCAGCTTATAAGAAAGCTGTTGGAGCAGAAAATCCGCCTTCTGAAAATGATCCCCGTTTTGAAGACGTGTAGGGGGGAAGCGTGGCCATCGTTTTAAAAAAAGCAGGCGAGAGAGCGGGCAATTCTGCCGGCAACTGGTCCGTAAACGTCTCTGACGTGACGGTGAGCTTTGTTTCTCGCATTGTTTCTGAATTAACCGGCGTGCAGCTCGGTCCGAGTCAGTCGGGAATGGTACGCTCACGTGTCTTAAAACATCTGCTGGAGTTGGGCCTTTCCGATGCTGATTATGCTGAGTTTTTCAGACAAAATAAGGAAACAGAAACTCAGGCCCTAATTTCCCTCTTAACCACTCATCATTCATATTTTTTTCGCGAGTATTCTCATTTTGAATATCTAGAAACGGTCACCCTTCCTGCACTCGTCAACATGGTCAGACAGAGGGGGGATAAGACCTTGCGAATCTGGAGTGCCGCTTGTAGCCGAGGCCAAGAAGTCTATTCCCTGTCAATGTGCATCCATCGCTTTATCGAAACACATGCTCCTGATCTTCGCTATTCAATTTGGGGTACGGATGTCGATGAGAAAAGCGTGATCCTGGCACAAAATGGTGTCTATCTGAGAGAGGAAATTAAGGAAGTGCCCATGTCTTATCTTGGAAATCATTGGGCGCGGGGGCAGGGCGAAATTTCAGAATATGTGAAGGCCAAGAAAAGTATTAAGAGTGTCTGCTCGTTCAATGTTTTCAATCTGCTTGAAATGGAAAAGAATCCTATCGCGCAAACGTTTGACATTATTTTCTGCCGCAATGTTTTTATATATTTTTCACATGAGCAAGTTGAAAAACTTGCTCGTGGTTTTATGCAACGATTAACTCCTGAAGGCCAACTTTTCGTGGGGATTTCAGAATCTCTGCGTGGTCTGGGATTGCCCGTTCATGCCTTGGGGCCTTCGATCTATGCGCATGAACACAAAGCTCTTCCGCAAAAACTTGCGCCCACTCCGCAGACCTCGCCCGTGCGAGTCTTATGTGTCGATGATTCTCCCAGCATCCTGCTGCTCTTGAAAAAGATCCTGACTCGCGAATTTGGTTTTGAAATTGTCGCCACTGCCGTGAACGGGGCCGATGCCCACGCCAAGATGAAAACACTCAAAGTCGATTTGGTGACTCTGGATATTCATATGCCGGTACAAGACGGTTTGGGCTATTTGCAGGAACATTTTGGGCCTGGTCATCCTCCTGTTGTGATGGTGACTTCGGTTTCGAGAGATAATATTGACTTGGCCCATAAGGCCATTAAGCTGGGAGCGGCAGATTTTGTTGAAAAGCCATCGCTCACAAATTTGCTCGAACGTGCAGATGAAATCCGCACCAAGCTGCGTGCCTCTCTTCGTTCTAACTTATCCACTCATTCACTTCTGCCGAGTGTGGACAAGGCCTTTGAATCATCTCAGTCCATTCATAGTTTTGAACACAAACTCCGTGTCATCTTCATTCAGAACAGTGATCTTCATAGACTGCCTTTGGTCTTAGAGAGAACTGAGATAAACGCCCCTGCGACAATTCTTGTGATGAATGAAGAACCGGGGAAGTTCGAGTGTGGACGGCCCATAGAAATTCTCACAGACAATGCTCCGAGTGGTCCTTTTCATCCCAATAGAATCTATCTCGCCAATATGTCTCAATGTAATTTTATGCTTCGGCGAGTGCAAAATATCCATAAGATTGCTTTGACGACCTCGATCATGATCTTCGGTGCCTTTAGCGCGGAAATTCGCAGTGTCCTGGCGACCTGGCCCAAGTCGCAACTCTTGATCGAAGATAAGGATGCGATCAATACCTTCGCCTCTACGGAAAATGTTGTGGGTCATTCAGTGGAGATTCTCCCTTGCACCAGTTTCGCCTATGTATCGAAAAAGTTTTTTAGTGATTCAGAAAAAAAGGGGACAGGAGGGACACATGCATAACCTTCCAGGAAAGATTTTTTTCCCAAATGATGTCGGGCCCTTCAAGATCACTCTTGCAAGCAGCGCTTTTATTGTGGCCTCGGCAAAAGAAAATAGTGGTGCCTGCGGTGCCGTGGTTACGATCGAACAAATTATAGATGTCGAAAGCATTCAAAATTTCAGCATAAAATTTGCTCAGCATCTTGGAGTTCAAGAGTCTGAGTTGCAGTGGAAAGTTGTTGGTAGCAATATGAATCTCTTCGCCATCCTCGGGACCATAAGAGCGCGACAGGGAACTATTGTGAAGGAAATTTCCCGAAAGGACACAACCGCCTTGTGGTTTTGGCCGGCGGAAGCAAAGTTACGAATCGCAAAATCGGCCTCTGCCAAAACACGAGTTATGATTGTTGATGATTCAAAAACGATCCGTGAAATTCTCTCGAAGATTTTGAAGGACGATCCTAGTCTTGAGGTCGTCGGGTTGGCGGAACATCCCAATCAAGTGGAAGAAATGATAAAAAATACTCAGCCGGATGTGATGACGTTGGATGTGCACATGCCTGGCATGGATGGTGTCACCTTACTAAAGAAGATTTTTCCACTTTATCAGATTCCAACTATTATGATCACTTCTTTAAGCCCTGACGACGGTCCCTATGTCCTCAACGCTCTCGAGGCCGGCGCTATTGATTATATTAAAAAACCCGAATTCAATGAAATTCAAGAAATTGCACCGATTATTCGCGAGAAAATTAAAATGGCGGCCGAGGCGCGGCTGCAGATGAAACTGCAAATGAAGTCTGAAGCGCAAATGTTTTTTGAAAACACAGAGATGGATCAAAGTAAACTCATTGCTATCGGTTCCTCCACTGGTGGAACCGAGGCGTTGCGAGAAATTTTGATTAAGTTGCCGGAAAAAATTCCTCCGATTTTGATTGTTCAACATATTCCGCCGGTTTTTTCCGCCGCCTTTGCGCAAAGGTTGGATGGGATTTGTCCTTTTAATGTGCGCGAGGCCTATGACGGAGATCTGGTTGAGCCAGGAGTTGTCCTCATTGCTCCGGGCGGAAAGCAAATGA
>JAHFAA010000433.1 GCA_023250775.1 Bdellovibrionales bacterium | reverse complement strand
TTTAATAATCAGGTCAAGGCCAAGTTTAAAGTTCTAGAGGGTCTGACGACTAAGGCCAGTGAAGTTTTGGCCATGGGTTCCGCCAAAGGCGTTGTTCGAACATTTAAAATTTTGTCCGATGCCTATCTCGAAGTCGCGCATGAAATTAAAAACTTCACTCCCCCTGGAAAAGACGAAAAATATGTTAAAGAGTTCAAAGAAAATCTGGGAAGTATTGTGAAGCAACTTGAAGCTAAGGCCACCAACTTTTCTCAAGAAGCAGAGAAAAATATTTTAAAGAGCAATATTCTTTCACCTTATAATTCCGAATTTCTCACGCAAGCTCCACAACCTCTCCGTGTTAGATACATGCCTATTCGAAGACCGGTGCTGATGGATCGAGGTGGAAGATGATGAATCACTTTTTTCTCTATATCTTATTAATTCTTTTATGGACTGGATGTTCGTCCACGCCGAAACAGCCTACTTCGGAGTTTACGGAAGATGTTGAAAAAGAGTTCAAAGATATTGAAAATTCTGTTTTCGAAAGACCATTCCAAGTCAAATATGATGAGGCCAATGACTATTATCCACAGGCAAGGGAAGAAAAGAAATCAGTAGTTTCTGATGAGACACTCGATCTCACGAAAGATAAAGATACTGTGGAGGAAGTAAGCAAAGAGGGACCTGTTGGTCAGGCAATGGCCTTGTGCTATTCTGACAAGGGCGATGATGGCTTCAAAATCCTACAGTCACAGGCCAGATTCCAACAAAAAAATCCGACCTTTTTCTTGGCGCTCGGGAACTGTTATTTTTTAAAATCCAAATATCGCATGGCCCTTCTATACTATAATAAGGCCCGCGCGCTTAACTCAGATTTTGCTCCCGCGATAAACAATATCGGTGTTGTACACGAATTGAATGGACTTCATCAAAATGCCCTTTCTGCCTATACCGCCGCAACAAAAAGTCGTCCACTTTCCTCAACTCCCTATTTTAATCAGGCCCAGATCCTCTTGCGCTACAACCTGAGTAAGCTGGCCCTTCCGATTTTGGAAAAGCTCTACCAGACAGACAATAATAAGCTTGAAATTATCTTGGCCTTGGCCAATTGTTATCTTCTTGAAGGGCGATTTGGAGAGTCCGCTGTTTTATTCGAGCGCGCAAAGAAAAGCTATAAGCTCCCGACGCAGCAACTTTTAAATTATGCGTACATCCTGGCGCTGACTGGAAAAAAAGGTGATGCTAAAGACATTTTGGGTGATATTGACTCCCAAGATGGAAATTATGACCAATCTTTCTACGCAAAGCTTAAGCAGGAGTTTGGTTTATGAAATGTGTTTTGATGATCCTTTTTCTGATATCGTTTTATGTGCCAAACGTCATTTGCGCTGAGACCAAGCAAGGTGACCAAAAAATAATTTACAAGTACAAACAATACGAGAAATTTGATTTTGACGAGATTGGAGTTGAAGGCGATAAGGGAATTCCTGGTGATTTATCTATTCTTCCTCGCTATCAGAAGTATTTTAAAAACAGACTTCCTTACAGGAAGAACTTTAACCCCGAGATTCGCAAATCGGTAGAACGAGTCCTGTAGGAATACTTGGCCCATAGATCAAGGAAGATTTCTGGCAAATGACAATCAAAATATGGGACTGGTCTATGGTCACAGTGGCCATCAAAAATCTTTTTCGGTAAATAAATCGCGTATTTTAGTTGGCAGTTCTGATCGCTGCGACCTTGTCTTGGAATCTAAAACAGTAAGCGGTATTCATGCGGTTGTGGAAGCTGATCTTGGTGGTCTTAAGCTCTATGACATGAACTCCATGAATGGAACTTATGTGAACGGCCAGAAGGTCGTCTATGCCACTTTGCGGCCCGGTGATATTATCAAAATGGCCAACATCGAACTAAAAGTTGCAAAAGATATAATTCTACCGATTGCGCCGAGCAAGCTCGATATCACTGAAATCCCCATTTTGCCCGGAAAAAGCGAAAAGTGGCGTAACCTTGTCTTTGAAACTGCACATCCATTGGCCAATTTAAAAACAGCTGAATTTTCGGAATATATTTTTGAACAAGCGGAATCTATTCACCCGATTTTTAATTGGATTAAAGATAAAGAATCGATTGAAGTGTTGATTATTTTTCGCAATATTATTTTGAGTGCGGATTATTTTCCAGTAAATGGAGAAGATTGTATTCTCATTGGCAATGCCAGAGGTACTTCCTATATCGAATTTCCCTACATCGGCAAGAATGACAAACATACCCTTGTATCAGGCGTGAAAGATAATTTGACGATTCACCCTTTACAAGGTTTTAAAATTACCAAACTGTCAAAAGGTCAGCATCAGACTATGCGGCCAGGAACGTCGACCAGTTTGGTCTCTGGCGATTTAGTATGTCTTACGATGAACGACATTCAAATCTTTATACAGCTAGGGGAGCATCCACCGCGTATTCGAGTCCCACTGGTTATGAGAGAGAACAGACAACTTAGAAATTACCTATTGGTGTCGCTTCTTTCTTTTTTATTTTTAATGCTGTTAACTTTTACTGTTCATCTTCCCGATGAAGCTTTGCAGTCGGAAGAGGCCTTGGATCGGATTGCATCTATTCTTTATAAAGGCCCGCTCTCTTCCTCTCAGAAAAATGTCAGCGATTCCCTTTCGAAAAATTCCCATTTTACGGCCGGCGCCCCTTATAAAACGGTGGTGATTGGTGGAATGGAGCCAGATTCAATTCGCCAAATTTTATTGGAGTCTGTTCCTCAATTTCGTTACTGCTATCAAAAAGTGCTGGACCGTTCACAGCATGGGTATAACGGCGTTGTTAAATTAAATTTTATTATCGGGCCTAGCGGGCATGTTACGAGTGCCGATGCAGCAGCTATCAGCGGTGAGTTGCCAGATGAAATAAGGAGCTGCGTGGTGAATGTCCTCAGAGGAATTGTCTATCCGCCGCCAAGGGGAGGCGGAACAGTTGAGGTTGATCAGCCCATGAATTTCTACCCCAAGGTCAGAGAATGACTCATTTTATAGGCACCTAAAATTCGCAGTATTAGTGGATTGCCCTCCATAAAATTAGTATGTTGAGGGGGCAGCCATTTCAGCATATGGCCTTTCTCCTGAAATTTGCGAGAATTATAGGGAGTCAATGTTTCGACTGTCTGAATTTGGGGAAGATGTATGGATACTGATAAAGATAAAACAACTCAAAATGGGCCGTGGAAAGAACGTCGTCGTGTAGAGCGCGTGACTGTGTACAATACGATTGCTCATGTGAAATGTGGTCTTAATGATGAAAGTCCAATCAATGATCTCTATGGGGTCGTTCTTGATCTTTCCAGTCAGGGGTGCTGTGTGATCGTCCATAGTGACATGATTCCTGACTCCAATAGCTTTTGTCGAGTGACAATCGGAAATCAAATTCTAATCCCTTCGCAAATCCGTTGGATGAC
>JAHFAA010000058.1 GCA_023250775.1 Bdellovibrionales bacterium | reverse complement strand
ACGTAAAGATAATCTCATAGATAGATTTTACTTTTATATCAAACTAAAGTACATTTACTTTTAATGTATCATTATGGACTGATCGGAAATTGTCAAACAGCAGCACTTATTCACGAAAGTGGATCATTAGATTGGTTGTGCCTACCTCGTCCTGACAGCCCACCTATTTTTGGTAAACTTTTGGATAAAGATGGTGGGGCCTTTTCAATAGAAACTGAATTGAAAGCCACTTACAATCAGGCATACATACCTAATACAAATATTTTAGTAACCTTTGTTAACCAAATAGACGGTTCTACGCTAAAGATCACTGATTTTTGTCCAAGATTTCAGCAACACGGTCGCACTTACCGCCCTATGAGTATTTTCCGAATTGTTGAGCCAATAAGTGGAAATTCTCAAATCAAAGTTTCCTGTCGGCCAATTATCGGCTGGGAAAAAGAAGCTGCCAAACCCATTCGAGGAAACAGTCATGTGCGCTTCGATATTCGAGGTGGAAGCCTGCGCGTAACTACCAATATGTCGCTCACATACTTTTGCGAGGAAACTTTTTTTACCTTAAAAGAACCGCTTTATTTCGCTTTAAGTTGGGACTTAGGCCTTGAGGATGATTTAATTCAAGTTACAAAATCATTTCTGGAACAGACACATGATTACTGGAATACCTGGGTAAAGCACTGCTCAATTCCAAGCCTGTATCAAAAGGAAACAATCCGATCAGCACTTACACTTAAGCTTCATTGCTATGAAGATACGGGTGCGATTTTAGCAGCACTCACCACAAGTCTCCCCGAAGAAAAGGCCAGCGGACGCAATTGGGATTATCGCTATTGCTGGTTGCGTGATGCCTACTTTGCGCTCTCTGCATTTCATAATCTTGGACATTTTGAAGAAATGGAAGGTTTCCTCAAATTCATTTTAAATATTGCCGGAAGATTTGATCAGCCAAAAGGTCAGCTTCGCCCGGTTTATCGTCTTGACCAGACCCTTCCGCTTCCAGAAATTGAGCACTCCAATTGGTTGGGATTTGGCGGGGAAATGCCTGTTCGCAGTGGCAATCAGGCCGCAGAACATGTACAGAATGACATCTATGGTGAAATGGTTTTGATCCTTTCGCCAATTTTTTTTGATGAAAGATTTCATCATCTAAGAAGTAAGGATCACGAAGACCTCTTGGCACAGTTGGCAAAACTTTGTGCCAACCACATTTCTGTTCCCGACGCCGGTCTTTGGGAATTGCGCAACGGTTGGCAAGAACATACGTTCTCAAACCTTATGTGCTGGGCCGGTCTAGAGCGCATTGAGCGTTTGCAAAATAAAGGCTTCTTAAAAAATCTTGACTTTGATTTGCCCCAGGCCAAACAAAAGGCCGAAAATGCCATTCGTGCTTGTGTAAAAAATGGGATTCTTGTAAATGGTCCCCTTGATGAAAGTGTCGATTCCGCCTTGCTTCTCTTGTCTGTTCTTGGTTTTCCCGATGAACAACTTGCCACCAATACTATGTCCAAAATTTGTAGTGATTTGCAGTTAGGAGTAGACGATATCTCATCTAGCTTTCTTTACCGCTACCTCAGAAAAGATGACTTCGGAAAACCCAAATCCGCTTTTTTGATCTGCTCCTTTTGGTTAGTGCAAGCACTAGGCAAATCCAAGCAGTTCGACAAGGCAAAACATGTTTTAAAAAATGCCATGTCCGCGTCAAATTCTCTCGGACTTTTCTCCGAGCACTATCTCCCCAATACTTGTGGTCAAATTGGAAATTTTCCCCAGGCCTATTCTCATGTTGGGCAAATCAATGCGGCCTTCGCTGTAACCCCTCCATGGAGTGAAGTACTTTAGTGGCCCCCAATTTTGCTATGACCTTTCGTTATTTGATGTCCATTAATCACTTCTGCCGGAAATGCGGTAACTGTTTACGATTAACCAACGATTGAATCTTGATTAATTTATATCAACTTAGCTAACCGCTAATATTAGATAGGGCAATAGACTTATCCCAAATATCAAAGACAAAGCATATAAACAATAATGTTTAAAATCCTTCATCGTCGCTGGTTCGCCCTCTGTCGTTGAGCCGTTATAATATTTGATATCAAGATATCTAGCACCAACCATTGTAAAAAAAATAAGCGGCCATAAGAAATACATGGCAACGCCAAATTTTTTTTCAATGATAAATTTCACAATGACCATTGAAGGGAATATCCAGAGAATTATCCAGTAGAGTCTTAGAAAAATTGAGCTTTTTGGCTCGGTGTCAGTTGTCATAATCCGCCTCCAATTACATTCATGTGTAATTGCATGGCGGCCCGACCATACTAAAACCTCCAATAGCGGAAGCTATTGAACCCCTTATAAATAATTTTATCTGCGTCCTAAATTTTAATCAAGGAATAATACTGTTGAATGTTGCATATGGAAAATTGGAACATGGCCCACTATTTATGAGAGATCGTAACTCATAACAAGGAGAGGGCCATGCCCAATAAAAAAGTAGCGCAACTTAAGTTCCGTGACAAGAATTTCATACCAAAAAATTCTCTCAGTTCAGCGATGTGCAATAGAGTACACATCGCTATCGTCTTAAATAGCGCAACTTCTAACAATAATATTAAAAACGAAGAATCGTTATCTTCGTTTTTTTCTAATACATGCGCGTAACTTTTTCTCTGACAAGTTTGGATTTTCAGCAAGGCACTCTTTTTTTGCCTGCTCATAGCTTTTCTTTGTGCTTTTGGCTTCAGATTGTCCATACATAGCAAAAACAAGCCCAATAATTGCAAAAATGACTAATGTATTTTTCATAAGTCTTCCTGTGGCAATAGTTTATTTCTTACTCGCGGCTTTTTTCTTCTTACTGCTTATTTGTTGATCATCTGTTGTATTTATCGGTGCGGGGGTAGCCTGTGTAGTGGCGTCATAGCTGATTGGCGGTGGCAGACGTCGCGGTGGTACTTCTCTCTTGTGAGTAGGCCGGTCCCAAGAACAGGCACTCAACATTAAAATCACTATGTACAATCCCAAAATACTACCTCTTCTCATGCTACATCCCCATTTCAAGTTTCAAATTTCTACTTCCAAAGTCTAGATGACCTCGCTAAATGATTCCTTGGGTGAAAATAAAAATATTTTTAGAATAGATTTTTTTAAATCTAAAAGTAAAATTATCTGATGAAATTGATGACTAATTGCTATACAATTTGGCCGTGAAAATTCTACTTGCCGAAGATGACATCAGGTTGGCCGAACATCTCGTCTCAAACTTACGGGAACATGGTTTTTTGATAAAGCATGTGTCAGACAAAGTAGGATTAGAATGTAGTTTAGCTGACTCCGATAAAATTGATGTGATTATACTGGATCGACTTCTCGGTGCCTTTGATTCGAAGCATCTACTTCCTAAAATGCGTCAGAAATGGTCAGGAACACCTATCTTAGTTCTTTCGGCCATTAGTACGCCCAATGAAAGGACTGATCTATTAAATATGGGAGCGGATGATTACTTGGGTAAACCCTTTTCCACACAGGAACTTATTGCAAGGGTCAGAGCACTTCTCCGCCGAACATCGGCCCCTACTGGGAATTTCATTCAAGTTGGCAATCTCACAATTAACTCAATAAAACGAATCATTTTAGTTGGAAACTCGTTCGATGTTCTTCCTGCAAAAGAATTTGTTTTACTGCTGACACTATGCCAAGAGCCTGGACGAGTATGGAGCAAAGATGATTTGCTCGATTATGTTTGGGGGCATGCCACTGAAGTTGAAACAAATGTCGTGGAGGCCACCATTACCAATCTAAGAAAAAAACTTTCCGAGATTGGTGCGAATATCATGATAAAAAACATGCGAAATACGGGGTATTGGGTTGAGACGTAGATTTTTTCTAACCATCCTCGCTGTTCTTCTCATTGTTACTGCTGGGTCGATTTTTACTCATTCACTTTTCCTCAAGCAAGAACGCTTACGTCTTATTGACCAGCAAGTTAGAGAAACAGCATCGGCGCTTGTTGATTCTGAGCTTGGAGATCTCCGAAAAATCGATTTCGAGCAAGCTGATGCAATAATTTCAGAGGAATTAGGAGAAAGTCGGATTGGTAAGTTTTTTATTATCAGAAACGCACAGGATAAAATAATTTTTAAAAGTACAAGTGCTCAAGTTTTATCAATCACTGAAATTCCCAGAAAACCTCAATGGGTTCAACTGAATTCAAATGGAAAATTTATCCGCATCCTGAATTTACAACTTCCACGATTTCCAGACCGAACGCTACAAGTTGGCCTTGTGCTCGACGAACACTTAATTGTGCCCAATTACTTTTCGCTTTCTTCTGTGGCCTTTATTGCCATGGTATTGGCAATCGGATTTTTGGCAACATTGTTCCTAACGTCGTTTCTGCTTAGTCCAATTGCAAGGTTGGAAAATTTTATTAGCAAAGTTTCCGGTCAATCGCGCACGAATCCACTATTACCGAGCATTCCCAATGACATTCTTTCCAATTCAAATGCTTCATCAAGTGATGAGTTTGATAAGATGGTCACTGGGCTCAATGTCTTGATAAGCAAAGTAAATATGAACTATCAATTTTCCCGAATTTGGGCATACCAGATGGCCCATGAGTTAAAAACTCCACTGGCACTATTAAATATGGAAATTGAGAAATTGCAAAAACGGGCACAACTCGACCAGAGTGAAATGCAGGGAGTGCTAGGAGAAGTCGGAAAAATGTCAGAGACCATCGGTTCCTTTTTAAGTTGGGCAGAATTAGAAAATTCTTCTCAACAAAAACATCTCTTTGTTAATCGCGTCGGCTCCATTGCTCAATCTATCTGCCACCGAATTGAGAATACATTCCCCAATCGAATTGCTCTCGATATTAAGTCCGACCCCATCGTGGTTTCCAGTCCACAACATCTTGAGCAACTTATCTCAAATCTTCTTATCAATGCTCTGTCATATTCACCTCTGTCAACCCCTGTGACAATAGATGTAACCTCTGATTCACTAGAGGTGTGTGATTCCGGCCGAGGTATTCCAAGAGAAGTTTTAGATCGCTTAGGAGAACCATTTAACCGTGGCGAATCCGGGCAATATAAAGATAAAGGGCATGGTCTTGGTCTGGCGTGGGTCAATTCTGTATGTCGTCTTTATTCTTGGGATTTGAAAATTGCATCAACGGATGTTGGAACTAAAATTGTTATTAAATTTCCAGTGGATAATCTTGCATCTGAATCACAAAGTTCAACGATTTAAAACACTCTTCATTTTTACGGATGCGGAGTAATCGCAATGATTGTTATATCTTTCTTGTCCGGGCCATAGCACCAAAAAATTCGATACGCACCTGGGGTGCGATTTTGAGCATAGGCCTCAAAAACTTTTTCCTCAGGGTGATAGGGATTTGGAATACTATCATATTCGTGCGTATTAAGGGATGGGTGGCGAGGGTCATTTCCAAGATATTGCAGTGTTTTGCGCACTTGCTTGAACAACCCTTCTTGTTTTGATGATTTTTCTTTTTTCGTTTTTTTCCGATGCTCAAAGGCCGACTTGGCAGCGGCCTCTAATTCCTCAAAGGTTTTCGCCGCTGATTGGGTATAAACAATTTGAAAGCTCACTCAGGGTCCTCAATATCATCGGCCCAGCGACTTTCATTCAAATTGATTGTGCGAACTTTTCCTTCTTTGGCCTCACTCAAACCTTTGATAACAAGTTTATGCGCTTTTGGATTCTCATAAAGCCATGCTTCTCGTGCCGGAATTTCTTTGTAAGGACGTAGGAGAATATCCCCGGTTTCTTCATCGAGAAAAACATCATAGCGACTGACGCCAGATGTAACAGCATTTCCGAGGGTGACTCTGCCTCTATCATCTGGCCTTGCTATCGTATTCGGTGCTGCACTTAATTTGAGTGCCATAAATCACTCTCCTATTTCTAGCATTCTACCACAAAATGGGTATGCCCACAATGGGTTTACCCATCACTTTTCGGCAACTATTTGAAAAGACTTTAGAATTTGATGCCATATCCCTAAAACGCCCTACTGTTTTCAATAGGTTATAAAATATTATTAAAATTGTGTGAGATAATTGCTCCAACTGTTACTAAGTCACCGAGGAACACAAAATTTAGCAAAGGTGGGCCACCATTAATAAAACGGAGCTATTTTACAAAATTCTCAATAATTACGGCCGTGAAATAAGTAATCTCTGCTCTTTTCACGAAAGAAATCAGGCGAAGGCAGGAGAACTCTTTCAGGATGCCTGCTTCGCTATCTATGATTCGCTGGACACGTTTAAAGGCAAGTCCAAACTGAGCACTTGGGCCCATCGTGTGACCTTGAATATTTGCTTTAATCATATCCGTCGAGAGCGGTTTGAAAAATGTCGAGATTTAGATACCGACGTTGAACAGCTAGGGGCCTCTGTTGCATTTGAGGCCAAATTTGATATGCGAGTTATGCTGGATTACGCCTCGACCTTCAAGGCCATCGACAGGCAACTAATCTATCTTTATCTAATCGGACACGAACAAGACAGCATTGCGGACATTATGGATTTAACCGTCGACAATGTTTCAACCAAAATCTCAAGACTAAAAAAGAAACTGACGACTTATCTAAACAAAGGGGCAGAGCATGAATAAAAAGAGCCACTACCTCGATGATTTAATTAAAACCTGGAATGAAGAATCAAAGTTGGAGTTTGAAGCCAATCAGAGTTATCTTATTTCCAATATCAAAGGGCTTAAAAATAATTGGAAGAAAAAGACCCTCATAGATAAAATTGTACTCCCCATGCTCTGCCTTTATTACTTCATCACTATTTTTACCAGGCCTTTTGGTTTTGCCATGCTTATAGGCGTACTCCCCTTTTTAGCTGTCACACTTTTAAGCTACCTTCAAATCAAGGCCAATAATCGCATCACAGAGATTGATCTAGGCCTTGGGGTCTCTGAGTACCGAAGCAAGCGCCTTTTGATTTTGACAGGAGAGCTTAAACATTTGAAGCTCTCACGTTTTATTTTTTATCCTTCATTTTTAATTTATTATCTTTGCGAATTTCTTTTTATCTATAACTATCCTGCGGAAAAAATGGTCTTGCTCTTGACCGTGACCCTTATTGGAAGTTTTCTTTTATTCCTTATTCTTGAAACGGGAATTGATGAAATAAAAGAACAGCTCCACGGCCTAGAATAAATTTCTAAATATAAATTAAATGCTCGGTGAAAGAATATTTTTTCGACGGGTTAACTTTTCTCAAGGGAGGTCTCTATTGGAAAAAGAAATGCTATTTTCTGGTGCCTACGAGGACATTATTCAAACACTGGGGTCTTGGCGCGTCCTTGATCTTAAGACACTGCTTCGCAGAGTGGACTACAATTATTCTTATCAGGCCTTCGCCAAACGAGTAAAAAAGCTCGAAGATTTTGGCTATCTTGGCAGCATATACTTTCAAAGCTACCGAAAATATCTTTACTTAACCGAGAAAGGACTAAAGGAGGCAGGGCTTGAGCGCGCTTGGCCTATCAATAAAGATATTCTCCATCACGACATTATTGCGGTGAATGTCTTTTCTTATTTCTTAGGCCAGGTTGGAATTAAAAACGGCAATATTAATTTAGACCGAGCTGGGGCGGATAAAAGACCAGACTGTTACCTGACCCTAAAACCTAATACCAAAAATATAAACACCCTGGCGATTGAAGTTGAGCTTACTCAAAAGTCCTATACACGCATTGACGACAAGTTTTTGGATTACCTAAAGGGGGAAAGTTACGATCTAGTCTTATATCTCTTTCAAAAAGCTGCAACCTTTGACGCCTATAAAAAAACGCTTGAACATATCGACAGTCAGCGTGACCCACTTAAACGCAAAATGTGTCGAGACAAAATCATGCTGCTGCTTGAGCCTGAAATCAAACACCGAACCTTCAATCTGATGGAATCGGTCTGCGCTTTTGAAGGCAAAATCGAAAAGTTTAGGGACATTTTTAAACGAATCACGGTGCTCAGAGATGAAAGTTGAACCTCGGTTGAACCTGGGTAGAAATGATTGTTATCTAAAAAACTGGCCCCGCTTTTAATAAATAATCTCGCGATGTTTGCCCTCCAGTATTTTTAACCATCCCCATCCAACCAAGTTGTATGAGGATGGTTAAAAATACCTCCAGGCAAAGGTAGATTGTGATAGTGCGGGGCCAGTGGGGAAAAGAAAAATAAGGGGAAGGGAAATGGAAAATAGTGAACTTAAGTTATTAACAAAGGAAGAGGTAATCAAATTATTTCAGATCAAGAATTCAAAATTAAGACGAGCAATTCTAAAAAAGGAGATTCCTTATGTGAAACTAGGTGGACTGATTCGATTTAAAAAAGCTGATCTCTTGACCTATTTAGAAAAGCAAAGGGTTGTTAATTATTAAGGGAGGCACCAATGGAACTACTGACCGTTTCCGAAGCAGCATCAATGCTTAACTTAAAAGTTGGCCGAGTCCGAGCCGCCATTTTTAGACGAGAGATTCCCTATATTAAAATAGGCGCACTGGTTCGCTTGAATAGAACTGAGCTTATCAAGTGGTTGGACGGCCACACAATCCTTCCAAGACGAGGTACAGAGTGCTAAGGTTGAAGCTGCTCTTTTATAATTCAAAACAAGTTGGGGGCCCATTTGGTGGCCCCCTTATGATCACCTCAAAAAAGACAACGACAGTCGCAGACTGTGCCACTGTTTTTCATCAAAGGAGAAACAATGGAACAGCTTAAAAGAAAAAATGGTTCTGTCTATCGCGTAAAAATTTATGTCGAAGGCCGACCAATCAGTAGAACCTTCAAACGAAAAAGCGATGCTCAGGCCTGGAAGGCGCAGTATGTCTCGCTTAGAAATGCCGAGGAACTGAACTTAAAACACTTCGAAAAAGTGGGTTTTGAGTTCTTCGCCAAAAAATGGCTTGAAGAAAAAGTCCGGGCCTACCGCTCAGAAAGCACTTATGAAAACTACGAGCAATACATCAGGCGACACTTTCTTCCAAACTTTGGCGAGCTGTGCTTAAACGAAATGCAACTTCATCACATCGACAAGTTTGTAGTGAACCTAAAAAAGAAGGAACACAACGCCCGAGGCATTAATCTCATCTTAGGTTGTTTGCGCACACTCTTGAATGCGGCGGTGGAAGAAGACTACTTGCGCTCAAACCCCATGAAGGGATTTAAAAATCTGAAAGAAGATTTGTGCGAGGAAATCTACATGACCAAAACCGAGATCAACCAGTTCCTTCGTGTCAACGCACATGACCCAAGCTACCCACTTTACGTCATCGCCATGAACTCAGGCATGCGCCGAGGAGAACTGTGTGGCCTTCGCTGGGACCGTGTGAACTTGGCAAGCTCACAGATCGAAGTAGGAGGCATTCGAGATCGCCGTGGATATCGGGCCACAACCAAGACAGGACGCCGCCGAATTGTGCCGATGAATGCTCAGGCCAAGTCTCTACTGCTTGCGATGTTTAAAAAGCGTAAAAGCGATTTTGTGTTTGAGGATATTGACGGAACGCCAATTAATCCTCATCACGTTTATCGTGATTTTGGCAAGGCCCAGAAACTCGCCGAGCTTGAACGACACTTTCGCTTTCACGATTTGCGCCACACGTTCGCAAGTCATTTCATGATGAATGGCGGAAACCTCTACGATCTGCAAAGAATCTTAGGCCACTCACAAATTGAAATGACTATGCGGTACGCGCATCTCTCACCAGATCATCTGGCCTCGGCCATCAATGTTGTGAGCCTCGGAAACGAAACCACCGGAACGGTTGTAGATTTGTGGCAGAAAAGAAAATCTTTTATCGCCAGTACTCGCGCATTGTAATTTGTCGTAGCTCATATTTAGCTCACGCGATTGGTGTAAAGGCCTGATTTATTTTTAATTTCGGGTAGTTAAAAAGAATTGGTGCCCAGGACTGGACTCGAACCAGCATGCCTCTCGGCGCTACCACCTCAAGGTAGTGCGTCTACCAATTTCGCCACCTGGGCACATGGCAAAAAATTTAATGGAATCAAGAAGATTTGGCAAAGGATATTATCGTTTGCGGCGAGATTTTTCTGGTAAAAACTGTTCAATTTCGTGCAGATAGTATCGAAGGCGTTCCAGTGCCTCTCCCAAGGAGTCGAGCTGGACGTCGAAAACTTGCGTCAGATCTTTGTTGTCATGACTGGAAACGGGGGCCGTCAGCTCTGGTCTAGGCGTCTGGGGCGCGAGGAGTTCTGGATCGACTTCCTTCAGCATGGATTCGATTAAATCCACAGGGGCCTCGTCATCCAAATCCTGGTTGTGCTCCAGCGTCTCGATTCTCTCGTAGTGCCGACTCTCCGGAAACATAACTAGAATTTTATCTTCTGTAAGATGTTCCATTGCCAAATTCACCACAGTTTCAAAGTTAAACATGGGCATCCCTCAAGTGTGTGCCCCCCACTCCCTGCCTCTTTCTCTTGCAGTGCGGGTGCCAACTTTTGATGCCTTAATTTGCCCTTTTATCTCCCTGGTTTCGCCCTCTTGGCCACTGGGCCGTAATATTTTCATGAACAAGCCGTGGCAGGCCGTCTAAAAATTGGCCAAATTTTCCTAGTCCGCACGCCCCTTGGGTCAATAAAAAACTTGTGATCTAATAGACTTAGGTGCTCTTATGGATTGTCCCAATTGCCATCAGTGCAAACATTTTTTTATCACCTTCGATAGTGCGGTTCCCTATGGGTGCCGGGCCTTTCGTTTTAAATCTAAAGAAATTCCTTCTCGCACAGTAAAACAGAATTCCGGCCATGAATGCCAGGCCTTTACGGAAAAGGGCCAGCGTAGACCAGCAAAAGAGACGCCGACTTCAAAAGATTAAGCTTGTGTGTAAAGTGATGGCCCGACCGTTTCGATAAAACCGCCCCCAAGACATTTGGCCCCCTGATAGAAAACCACCGCCTGACGAGGCGTAATGGCCCTTTGGGGTTGGGCAAAGTCCACCCTCACCTGACCACCAGGCATGGGAGTGATGACACATTCCTGGTCTTCCTGGCGATAGCGGATTTTGGCCTGAACAGAAAGCGGCCCCTCAAGTTTCAGCCCTGTGGAAACCCAGCTCAGCTCAGTACAGGTGAGCCAGCGGGCAAACAAAGCAGGATGGTTCTCGCCTCTTTCGACAAACACAGTATTGGAAGCGCGATCTTTCGCCACCACAAACCACGCTTCGCCTGGGCCTCCTAGACCAAGCCCCTTTCGTTGCCCCAAGGTATAAAAGTGAACCCCCTGATGTCGTCCCACCACTTCGCCATTTAAATGTTTAAATGGCCCAGGTTTGGGTTTCAGATAGGTGGACAGAAACTGACGAAAAGGACGCTCGCCAATAAAGCAAATCCCGGTGCTGTCTTTTTTATGCATGACCGAAAGCTGGGCCTCTTCGGCAATCTTTCGCACCTCTTTTTTTTGCAGATGCCCCACGGGAAACAGCACGCGCTTTAAAATTTCCTCTTCCATGCTACAGAGAAAATAACTCTGGTCTTTGCCGGGATCGGCACCCTTGAGCATGTGATGGTGGCCGTCCGGATCAATCATGTGCTGGGCGTAGTGGCCGGTGGCAAAATAATCCGCCCCCAATTGCAGGGCGTGCTTGTAAAAAACTTTAAATTTAATTTCGCGGTTGCAAAGAATGTCGGGATTAGGTGTATGCCCGGCCTCATATTCTTTTAGGAACCACTGAAAGACTGAATCCTGATATTCCTTGATAAATTCGACTGGGAAAAAGGGAATATCCAATCGGGCGCAGACACGAGCGACGTCCTCAAAATCCTTCTCGGCCGGGCAGGGGCCATCTGGCTCATCCCAATTTTTCATGAAAAGGCCAATCACCTCGTGGCCCATTTTCTTCAAGATGGCCGCCGCCACAGAGGAATCCACGCCACCGGACATGCCGACGACAATCTTTTTGACGCCATCGCGGGCCGGGTCGGGAATGTAATTGGAGTGACTATTCATAGGGCCGTTTATAGCAACGTTACTTCACGATATCAAATGCCCAGGCAAGAACTCCTGAGGCGATAAATTCATAACTCTTAAAAAGTGTTTGATAATTGAGCGTTTCGGCAAAATCACTGATGGTATGATAGTTGGGATTCATGTCTGTCTCCCAATTTTGGGTGAACACCAGCGTCGGAACACCCAACTCCCAGTAGGCCGAGCCATCGCCTTGGTTAAAGTCATTTTCGGTGGGAACAAAGTCCATGCCGGTGACATTACGCTTGCCCACGTCACGCATCCAGCGGGCCAATTTTTGCGCGGCCTCGGCTCCAGGTGCGTCTGACTCGCGCAGATAGAGCATCATGTTTCCATATTTCTTTTCGCTATCGTGGTCACGAGAGTCGTAACCGAGCATCATCAAATCAATGTGCCCTGCAAATTTAGGAGATTTTAAAAGGGCAGTATTTTTTTTCACCATCGCCACCGCACCTAGCTCGCCAATTTGACCAAAATCATAGAAGACAATTCTAACCGTTTTGGGAAGAGGAATTTGGGACAAAAGCTTGATCAAGCTGATGGCCACGGCAACGCCACTGGCATTGTCATCCGCGCCCTGGGCCTTGGCCTTGGCGTCTATTTTGAGCGTCGTCGGATCGTGCGCCATAGAATCAAAATGCGCCCCCAAAATTAAAACACTGTCAGGGTCGACCGTGCCTTTTCGTTCCCACACGACATTGGCCCCAGGTACTTTTGTTAGGGTGCTTAAAAATTTCAAAGTTGAATCTGTAAAACCCTTCCATTTAATGTAGGTGGGGTGATTGGGAGCATATCGTTTGACAATTTCACGCTCAAAATCATCCTGGTACATCTTGCGGGCGCGGGCAATATCAGGAGTGAAAGGTTCTTTTGTGATGCTACAGCAGGTGCCGGCCGAAGGTGGAAGATCGACTTGAAGCTCTTTCACAATATCCAT
>JAHFAA010000432.1 GCA_023250775.1 Bdellovibrionales bacterium | reverse complement strand
CTTCAGGACGTTCATCAATCAAAAGAACAATCAGCACCACTTCGGGGTGATTGTGGGCCACGGCGTTTGCCATATCCATGAGAAGCATAGTCTTACCGGCCTTAGGAGGCGCGACGATTAGACAGCGTTGACCAAAACCTTGAGGCACAAACAGATCAATGATCCGGGTGGAATAATTGGTTGGATGATATTCTAAATTGATCTTCTTTTGAGGATAGAGTGGAGTCAGGTTGTCAAAGAGAACTGTGTTCTTATGATTTTCTGGAGATTTGAAGTTGATGTGATTCACCTTCAAAAGAGCAAAGTAACGTTCACCATCCTTAGGAGGACGAATCTGACCATCGACTGAATCGCCTTTTCGCAGGCCAAAGCGGCGAATTTGGCTGGGGCTTACATAAATATCGTCAGCACCTGGAAGATAGTTGTATTCAGGCGAGCGGAGAAAACCAAAGCCATCGGGCAAAATTTCCAAGACACCGTTACCATTTATTTCTTGATCATTTTTCGCGTGGGCCTTCAAAAGAGAAAAAATCAACTCATGACGTTTGAGTGCACCGGGGTTTTCGACCTCCTGTGCATTGGCCATGTTGATAAGTTCTTCCATGCTTTTTTCGCGAAGGTCATTTAAGTGCATGTGTCGGATCTCCTGAATTTTGGTTGGAAATTAAAAAAAATATTAAAAACATAATCGCTTTGAAGCCATTCGAAAGACTCTTTCTCACCGCTAGAAGTAAATTGTCTCAGATTTTTGTGCCCACACTAGTCTCTACAATTTCTACTATAGGGATGAATATTTTCTGAATTATTAACGATTAAATTCAATTTGAAATTAAGGATGATTCTAATATATCTTCCTTATCTGTCAAGTAAGAACATCTCTCAAACTTTCCCTTTGGTCCTCCCATATTATATAGGTAATATATATCATGTCTTCCAGAAACGACCTGCCCTCTCCCGATTCAATCGGCCTAAAAGAAGGCGATACCCTGCTGGCCATTGACTATGGTTTGAAGAGAGTTGGTCTTGCCACCTATGCGATGATGCGCGATCCATATCCGCTGCCTTTTGGTCGCCTGCTGGTCAAGGATAATAAAACTTTACTGGCCGAACTCACCGCCATTATTGAAAACGAAAACATTAGAGCGCTGGTTTTGGGAATTCCCCACTTAACCGACGGCAAAGCAAGCACAATGACCACTAAAATTGGCCAATTTGGTCGGCAATTACAAAAAGTTTTCCCCAAATTACTCCACTTTGAGCAAGATGAAACTTTGTCGAGCTTTGAGGCGGAAGACCGTATGAAAAAGTCGGCCCGCTATAACTTCAAAATCAAGAAAGAAGAGCTGGATGCCCTGGCCGCCAGTATCATTTTAGAAGATTTTTTAAAAAGATTTCCCAACTCACGCTAAAATAGTGTGCATGAAAAAAAATATTCTTATCTTTGTCATTATTGCGCCTTTACTCGCCATCATCCTTGCTGTCGGGAAGGCCTACTATTATTACGATGTTTGGCAGTATGAGGGCCAGGACGTGATCTTCGAAGTTCATTCAGGAGAAGGATTTTCTTCTATCAACCATCGTCTGAGTGAAGCTGGACTCATCGGTTCCACAAAAGTTTTGTATCGCTACTGTCAGTATAAAAAAACCATGACGAAGTTCAAGGCCGGACAGTACAAAATCACTTCAGGTTCGACCATGAAAGAAACCATCGAAACCTTGCTTTACGGCCACCCGATCACCCGTGAGCTTACCGTCCCCGAGGGAAAAAATCTGTATGAGATTGCCGCCATCTTAGAAACTAACGGTTTTGTGTCCTCGGCCAAAGAATTTATCAGGGTTGCGAAAGATCCGGAACTTTTGCGTCAGCTCCATATTTCCGGCGAAACAGCAGAAGGTTATCTCTACCCTGATACTTATAAATTTACCCCCAATCAAACACCACCCCAGATCCTGCGAAGCATGGTTGAGCTTTTTCACCAAAAAACCAGGTCACTTGATTACTCAACCTCGTCGCTCACTCCCGATCAGGTTTTGATCCTGGCCAGTATTGTGGAAAAAGAGACCGGGGCCAGGGCCGAGCGGCCACGTATTGCCGGAGTGTTTTTTAATCGCCTGAAAAAGCACATGCGCTTGCAATCGGACCCAACTACGATTTACGGCATCTGGGAAAGCTACAAAGGAAATCTAAAAAAAGAAAATTTGCAGGAAACCACCCCTTACAATACCTACAAAATAAATGGCCTGCCCAAGGGGCCGATTTGCAATCCGGGGATCGAGGCCATTCGCGCCGTGCTCATGCCTGAGAAGCATGACTATCTCTACTTTGTGAGCCAAAACGACGGAACTCACGTTTTTACCAAGACCTACAGCGACCACCTCAAGGCGGTCGAACACTGGCAAATCAACGCTAAAAACCGCGAAGGCAAGAGCTGGCGGCAACTTAAACAAAATTAAAGAAATTTCCTCGTTCCCACTGTCGATTTTTTAGACGGCCCGTCCAAAAACTGACTTTTTCCGAGACACTCTCCCTGCTAACCCAATGGAATTGCACCCTTCTTACAGGGTCTGCGATGGCCACATTTTTGCTCTATTAAGACCAGCTTGAGGCATGGTCCTCGCTATGACCTTTGGAAGGATTTCCATGGCGATGTATAAAAAGACAGGCAGTTATTCATTTCTCAACCGCTGGATTCTTGCTCTTGCGCTTACACTTGTTGCACTTCAGGGGTATGCCCAAAGTTATCCTCTCGAAAATTTAAGCTCCCCCTACGTCGGTTGGGGAGTTTCTCAAGATCAAACCAACTCAATTAATTTGGCCAATGCTTGGAAAATTTTTAAGAAGAAAAGAGACATCATTGTGGCGGTTGTCGATACCGGGATTGATCCACTTCATCCCTTCATTAAAGACAATCTCTGGACCCCAGGTTCGTCTAACAACAAAGCGACGAGTGATAATTTTGGCATGGACTTCGCCAAGGGCCGCGCCAACGTCAATCGCCCTTACGATTCCCATGGTCACGGCACTCATGTGGCGGGAATTATCAAGTCCATTTTCCCTGACGTTAAAATTCTGGTGCTGAAATATTACAATCCCGAGGCCTCAGGACAGGACAATCTCAATTCCACCATCGAGGCCCTGCGTTTTGCAGTGAAATCCGGTGTCGATATTATTAACTATTCAGGTGGCGGGCCTGAGCCATCAAATGAAGAAATGGCCATTTTGAAAGAAGCAGAAAAGAAAGGGATTTTGGTGGTGGCAGCTTCAGGAAATGATGAGCAAAATATTGATAAGGGCACCTTTCGCTACTACCCAGCCTCGTATGGCCTCTCCAATATTTTGACCGTAACCACGCACGATGAAAATTTAAAGATGCTGCCCTCTTCAAATTTTGGGCCGTATACAGTTGATATCGCCGCTCCGGGAAATCGGATTAAATCTTCTTTGCCCTATG
>JAHFAA010000431.1 GCA_023250775.1 Bdellovibrionales bacterium | reverse complement strand
CAATCAGAAGTGATCGGGAAATTCCTTGCAGGGACAAGAGCCAATCAGCTGTGGGATTTTCCACCTCGGCCCCCCAGAATCCCGAGTAGACGGCATAGGGCAAGCTTTTAAGCGCGCGCGCCAGCTCCAGAAGTGATTTCAAAAAACATCGTTTTTGTTCACCGGCGCCAACCGTTCGCAGTTTCCAGGGATTGGAGTCCGGAATTACCACCACATGGGGATTGGGACAAAGTTCAAGACAGGCCTTATGCCCTTGATGCCAGGGATGAAAAGAGCCGCCGAAAAAAATGACTTCATGTCCGATGGCACCGTCGAAGACGTCCTTGGGGCCTAAGATCTTGGGCAATGAGAAGAGCGGTTCCCAGGACTTGGTGTGTGTCCCCTGCCGCCAGGTGGTGGGCGCAATCACCGGCCAGCCAAAACTCAAGGCCTCACACACGATGGCACCATGATCAAAAACAAGTTCAGGTATGGAGAGCACTTTAACCCAGCCACAACTTTCAACTGAAGTGCCGGGATGCAAATCCGTGACCAAACCTTTTTTCATCACTGCCAAAAAAACTTTGGATTCGACCTTGCCGCGCGGATCGCGCCCGAGTGCCTTCCTGGGCGACAACTCAATTAAATCTTCCGCCTGTAAAACAAGATTGGTCTCATTTTTGATCTCTCGCACCGCTGCCTGAACTGGTGTCTCGCCCGGTTTTACAAAACCACCGGGCAAGGCCAATCCTCCCGCGAAGGGAGGAAATTTTCTTTTCACCAGCAGCACTTCAAGATGATCGCCATCTCCGCCAATGCCTGGCATGAGTGCGGCGATAAGGACGTGCTGCAACGATGTCTGTGGCATTATTTGAAATCCCTATCCATCAACGTTTTACGGCCGTCTGAACGTGCCCATACGGCCGCTTCATCACAGCGTGAACGAATGATATCGGAAATTCGCTCGATCACATCACCAGAGGTATTAAGTCCATGACGAGCTTTGATATAACTCTTCAGTTTGCTCGCCACCACCAAGATGTCATGAGGAACATTTTCATTACCGGGAACTTCGTTGTTTACCACAATTCGCTTCTTTGCATTTTCATCATTCATATAAACCTCACCTTGTCTTCCATTCTAGCAAGGTTCAAAATAAATCTTCAAAGGTAAAACAGAAAATGAATGAGAGAGTTGTTAAATACAAGACTAAAAAGATCAGCATTGCGGTCCAAATTATTCCTCTCCCCAACTATCGCTCAGGCCCCAAAGAGCGCGCCTACACTGCTGGTGATCGAAGGAAATTGGATCAAGGAACTCTCGGTCATTACGGTTTAGTAGTGCGATCAGTAAGGCCTAAACCCGAGGAATATGCTCAGAAAGAATGGCCGGAATATCTAGAACATTACTTTCCCTTGGTTTTACTTCCCACAGAATCGAAGGCCCAGCAAGAGAATCTTTTACACATCATAAAAGATCATATTGTGCCAAATTTATTACGCTACTGGGATTTGACGGTACAATAATCCGGTGAAAATTAAAAAAATCTATTTGCCCTTACTCGCGTTGTTCCTGCTGGGCACATCCTTTGATTGTTACGCCGATCTCGAACTCCTTTGTGAAAAATTAAAACTGGAACTGTGTAATAATCGCCATTACTCACGTCGTTCAAACGCATCCATGCCTACAGAGCAAAGTGCCTTTCGCATGAATCCTTCCGCCATCCCAACGGACAAAGGTCTCGGGATCGAAACGATCATGAATGATGGAGATTATAACTTTGGTGTGGTGACAGGCACCGGTCGTGTTGGGGCCGCGGTTGGGCCTTACTCCGTGGATGATACTTTTTTTGGGAATATGGCCATTGAGGCCGTGCCCGATTACGAAACACGCATGCTGGCGGGAAAAAAATACAAATCACAAAAAACGGTCCTGGCCGGGGCCGTCAACCTCTTCAATCGCAGACTGGTTAAAGTTAATGTCGGGATGGCAGGACGCTACAACAAGTACACAAAAAATTTCAAAACAGGTCTCGGAGGGGCCGTCGAGTTAGGCATCTTCTCCTTTGGATATTCCAAATATAAAGATGAATTTTATTATGCCTCCCCTGATCCAATCATTTTTCCCAGCATTGCTTATCCCTATGAGGCCACCATCACTACCTTTGGTATAAAAATTCCGTACTTCGCCATAGACTACTCATCGATCGTCAACAAACTTAACGTCACGGCCACGGCCGATTTGCAAACGACTATTAAGTTACTGTCCGCAACTTTTTTTTGGCGGGAATGGATGCTGACCTGGGCCTCACGCACTGAAGATAGTTATCGCCCAGCATTCGATTTTGAGACGAAGCTATTCACAGATGTGCGCCAAAAAACAGAAACATTTTTGGGAGTTCAATACGCTCATAAAAATAAATTAGTTTTTGGCGTTTTTTATAACTACTACTTACTCCATGACTATTCACTGGGACTCACGTGGTTTTTATAGAACTCTCCACCAAATGCCCTTCAAATTTACCTTTCAACTTTTCAATCACGAATTGAGAGATAGAGGGCAATACGTACTGATCGATCCGCTCACCCAGCATGGCGAGTTCCCGCACCAAGGTTGAACTGATTGTAGCAAAGTGGGGTTTGGTGAACATACAAATGGTTTCAATTTGTTTATTGATTCCGCGATTACCGGCCGCCAAATCATGTTCCAACTGATAATCGGAAGTATTCCGCAGACCACGTAAAAGAAAATTGGCATTAACTTTTTCAGCAAAGCGAACCACCGCCCCGGAGTGGCCTTCCACCAGCACATTATTTAATTTATAGTAGCGAACGTAAGCACGCATCATCTCCACTCGATCTTCCATGGTAAAGATGGTTCCCTTTTGAGGATTGATGGCGGCCAACCAATAAACTTTATCAAAATGTTGGGCAGCCCTCATCATGATATCGGCATGCCCCCACGTCGGCGGATTGCCTGAAATCGGATACACCACAACTGTTTCTTTCATACTAGGCCTCCAACTCTATTTTGAGGCCAAAAGACTAGAGAGACAATACTAGAGAGATAATAAAAGATTAATTAAGTAATAGAATTGGTCTGACTGTTCAATCACACGCAACATGGGAAAGTGCCTTTGCATATCAAATATGCCAAGCCCCAGGCCCACGGACTTCTCTTTTAAGACATAGGGCACGCCGATATTCCCCGCACTATTTTCAATCACAACAATAAACCCATTGGCGGAGCTTCGTCCTTCGTAAATTCCCGCGAGGGGTGAACCTTTGGTCAGCTTCTGTAAATCGAGATCGCCCATGCCACCCATAATAGAGGCGCCAAAGCCCAGACCATTTGAAAATTCCGGTGCGAAGGCGATGAAACGTCTTCCATCTTGAGATTCACAGCGGAAGGCCTTCAGTCCTAAACCGAGCGAAAAACCAAGACCGACTGAAACTCCCAAGCTGATAAAACGGCAGCTGCCATTGGGATTGATAA
>JAHFAA010000430.1 GCA_023250775.1 Bdellovibrionales bacterium | reverse complement strand
AGTAATTTGTTCGAAGGTGATTTTTTAGTCGAACGTGCCAACTGCATTTTGATCGCCAATGAACTTAAAGTTGATAAAGAACTTGTGAACAAATTCGCCTTGGATGAATTATTGAATGTCAAAAACGTGCAGGAGTTAGTCGATAATAATGATGAAAGAGAACGTTTAATTGCATCCAATGAGTGTGCCTTTAAAAAAGTGTATGCTGTCTATTTGCAATCATCGGCCGCTGATCCGGATGGAGTTTTAGAGGGGGCGGTTAAAATTCTGGAATTGCACGAAAGCCGGATTTTGAAGAACGCGCTTATCGCAAGCTTCCAGGTCGCTTTTCCTCAGCAACGACAAAAGCTATGGCAAATTTTAAGACACGATAGTTAGGTAAGAAATATGCAAGGCCTTTCACACCAAATTTCTTTAGAACTCCTCTCTGATTATGCAGGAACTTTTGGCTTTTTGCTGATGACTGGCATCGCCGTTGTTAGCATCATGATCAAGAATAAGAGAAGCAAGAAGGCGGTGTTAACGTTAGAAACAAATCAAAGTAATAATTTGCATGAACCCGTAAGTCTGCACCCAGAAATTAATGCAGCCCTTTGTGTCGGATGCGGTTCATGCGTAAAAGCATGCCCAGAAGGTAAAATATTACAATTAGTGAATAATAAATCGTCCTTGGTCTATCCTACAAAATGTGTTGGCCATGGAGCTTGTGAGCAAACATGCCCGCTGGGTGCTATTGATCTGGTGTTTGGAACGAAAACTCGAGGCATGGAAATTCCAAGGATCAGTCCGGATTTCGAAACAAATATTGCGGGTCTCTATATTGCCGGAGAACTAGGCGGAATGGGCCTGATTAGAAATGCGGTCAAGCAAGGAAGGCTGGCATCCTATCATGCCATCTCTAAGTTGAAGAATGTAAAGCATGCAACTGATGTGGATATTTTTATTGTGGGCGCCGGTTCGGCCGGATTTAGTGCGGCCTTGGCAGCAAAAGAAAATAATTGTCGCTATAAAATAATCGATCAGAACACTTTCGGTGGAACAATTTATAATTTCCCAAGGCAAAAGATTGTCACCAGTCACCCTCTTGAATTTCCGATTGCCGGCCAGGTAAAGTTCAAAAGTAATATCGTTCAAAAGGAAAAACTTTTAGATGTTTTTACCCAAATTAAAGATGAAAATAATTTAATCATTAACGAGAAAGAAAATTTCCTGAGTTTAAAAAAACTTAACAATCAAATCTTTTCAGTTGAAACAAGTAAAGGCACCTATACCGCCAAAAAAGTTATCCTTTGCATGGGCGTGAGAGGAACTCCAAGACGATTAGGGCTTGCGAATGAGGATTTGCCTAAAGTCGCCTATAATTTAATTGACCCAAGTGAATACCAGAATTCTTCCGTTGCCATTGTTGGTGGAGGAAATGCCGGACTGGAGGCCGCTCAGTATTTGAGTAAATCAGATTTAAAAAATAAGGTGCATTTAATTGTACGAGGTGGTCCCGAAAATGCTTTCATAAAGGCCAATGAACGTAATCAAAAACTGGTTTTTGAATTAGAAAAGAAAAAGCAAATTACTATTCACTATAATTCCTGCGTCAAAGTCATCGAGAAGGATTTCATTTTGATTGATAAGGCCGGCGGCGATTTAAAGCTGGCGAACCATGCCCTTTTTATTTTTGCGGGTGCAGAAGTCCCTTTTAAATTCTTAATGTCTTTGGGAGTTACGATAGATAAAGCTCATGGCGAAAAAAGAAAATTAAGTATTGCCTAATTCTGATGGTAGAAAAAATGAAAAATTTAAATTTTGTGATTTTGGCGTTGCTAATTCTGCAAGGCTGTAAGGGAACCGATTTTACCTTGACCTCTCCCAAGGCCCCCACCTCTGGTTCCAAAGGCCCGAGCTTTGAACATGCCTTGTTCTTGACCACCAGCTGTCTTCAATGTCATGCCAAGGACCGTCCTGTTTCCATGCCCCAACATGGCAATGGTCTTGACTGTAACTCTTGCCACACCCCACTGCCCAATCTCGCTGGGGGACAAAGCTGGAAAAATCTCACAAGCTTTGGCCATTCTCCTGCTCCCACCAGCTGCATAAGTTGTCATGAAAGTACCCGCCCTGTAAGCACGCCCCCTCATCTCTCGGAGCAATGGGGAAATCTGCAAGACTGCGTTGCCTGTCATACCTATCCAGCGTGGTCACCGACGCAATTTGATCATATCAAACCACTCATCAGCTGCGTGGAATGCCATCGCACTGCAAGCAAAGACGACAGACCTGCTCCTGCCGAAACACATCCAACTTCTTTTTATAATCAAATTGACTGCGTTCAATGCCATACCAATTCCGACAATACTAAAAAGTGGACCGATCTCTTGTTCGATCATCGAACTCACACGCCTGCACCAAACAGTTGTATGAATTGTCATGAAATCAAGAGGCCGCTCACCCATCAAATTAATCCTCTGATTGCAGGAATGGATCTCGCAGATTGTAAATCCTGCCATACTTCCACCAGTGATTGGACGCAAGTTTCCGCTTTCGATCATAACATTATGAGACCAACAAGCTGTATGGGCTGTCACGCCGCCAGTGTTCCGCAAACTCAAGTGGCGCATCCCTCTGTTGTCGGAAACTATTCTAAGATCGATTGCGCCAGATGCCACACCTACGATATGTCAACCGCGCCTAAGTCGTGGAGCAAGATTATTTTCAATCAACATACTCACTTGCCTGCGCCTCTAAGCTGTCTTGAATGTCATGAAACGATTAATAACTCATTGCCTGTTAGTGGTTCTCACTCTGTGGATAGTCGATCAAGTCATGACTGTGCCTCTTGCCACACTTTTGACGACGTTAAGTTTTGGACTAATTTCTCGGCCTTTAAACATTTATTGATTGCTGCGACAGAACGTTGTGATTCCTGTCATAAGACCAGCGTAAAAACTTTGACTTCAAAACCTGTGACTCATCTTCCAACTGTGCTCGATTGTAATTCATGTCATACTTCAATTGCTTGGAAACCAGCGACCTTTATTCACGGGCCGACAGATACAAACTGTACAACTTGCCACAACGGTTCGACCGCTCCTGGCAAGACTGCCACTCACATTGCGACAGTTGCTCAGTGTAGTGTTTGTCACACCAATGTTGCGTGGAAACCGGCGACCATGGTTCACTCTGCGACGGATACCAACTGCCTAACTTGTCATAACGGCACAGCGGCGACGGGTAAAACTGCTACGCACGTGACGACAGTGGCCCAGTGTAGTACTTGTCACACCAATGTTGCGTGGAAACCGGCGACCATGGTGCACGCCGCGACGGACACCAACTGCGTAACTTGTCATAACGGCACAGCGGCGACGGGTAAAACTGCGACTCATATTGCGACAGTGGCCCAGTGTAGTACCTGTCACACCAATACAGCGTGGAAACCGGCGACCATGGTGCACGCGGTGACCGACACCAACTGCGTAACATGTCACAACG
>JAHFAA010000057.1:7544-13129 GCA_023250775.1 Bdellovibrionales bacterium | reverse complement strand
ACTAGATTGCCCCGCTCTTCAGGAATAATGGGGGCCAAATACTGTTCCCAAAAATCGGGATAGAGTCTGCTGCAGCCTTCTTGATAAAACCAATCGATTTCGCGTTTTCGCAGGAGAAAAATCCCGCGTAAAATAAGTCCCATCACCGCTTGGGGGTGATTGATGGCATAGGCAAGTGCTAAGGTGGAACCCCAGCTGCCGCCAAAAACGTGCCATTTTTTGATCCCAAGATGCTGACGAATTTTTTCGATGTCACTTACCAAATCCCAGGTGGAGTTTTCCCTCAGCTCCGCGAACGGTGTGCTTTTGCCACATCCGCGCTGGTCGAAAAGAATCACACGCCATCTGTGAGGATTAAAAAAACGACGGAAGTCAGGCGAAATACCGCCTCCTGGGCCTCCGTGGAGGAAAACGATGGGTGTCCCCTCAGGGTTGCCACATTCCTCAATATTGAGAGTGTGGAGAGGCGAAACGGGCAGTGTATAAGTCTGCCGTGCCTCATAGGGCGAGTAGAGTTCGCGCATATGTATCCTTTGCAATATTGTATACTGAGCAAGCCTCTTTTAGGAGGCGTTCATTTGAAATCTCCTTCTTCCTTGAGAATGGCACGCCTTATAACACACTGAAATTATAGTATTTATTTAGGGCCATCGAAGGTCTGCAAAGTTGACTAAAGCGCTGTGATAAAATGACGAAAAGGTATTGAAGTCTAGTTTTGGGTCTAAACAAAAAGGGATGTTGTGCTTGTGCGATCGAAAAGCTGTCTGACAATCTGTGCGCTGGCGTTGCTGGTGAGCGGATGCGTATCGACGACTTCGCCAAGCAAGCTGGAGGCCGTGGCCCAGACCTCGCTTAATTTTTCAGAAAGTATGTGTCAGGGATCGGCCATCACTGATAGTCCTTTTGGTAATAGTTCGCATGGTGGTGACGGTCTGACGGCCAACACGGCCTATATCATCTGCACGGCAAAACAGTTTAACAACATTGGCAGTAGCTCGGAATATTGGGACAAGCATTTTATCTTGCTCACAAATATAAATTTAATTTCCTATTCATCAGTCACCTACAAAAGAATAGGTGACTCAACAACGCCTTTTACGGGTGTTCTCGATGGTAACAGTAAAAAAATTATCAACTTCACCTATTCATCCGGTGTAAATAATTATGTTGGAATTTTTGGGGTTCTGGGTGCCAATGGGGTGGTGAAAAATTTGAATCTTTCCAATGTCGTTGTCTCTGGAGTTAATTATGTGGGTATATTGGCCGGAGAAAATCAGGGTGCAGAAATCCGAAATGTGAATATAGTGGCGTCCTATATGAGTGGAACAACTTATGTCGGTGGTCTAGTCGGTAGGAATACTTCAGGCGAAATTTATAATTCTTCAGTTACCTTTATCAGTTCTGTAACAAGTGTGTCCGGCACGAGCTATGTTGGCGGCCTAGTTGGAAGAATGGATTATGGAAAAATGCAGGATTCATTTGTTTCTGGTCTCTCTGTATCAGCGACTGCAGGTTATGTAGGTGGGGTGGTTGGGTACAACGATTCCTGGGGGCAAATACGGTTATGTTACGCAAAATTCACAAATATGATCGGAGGTTCCGGTGACAACATCGGAGGCGTCTCTGGTTACAATGATGGTTTGATTTACCAAAGCTATGCCGAATTTGCGCGCATCAATGGACGTAGTAGCGTGGGAGGTGTGGTTGGTTCCAATAATGCGGGGCTTGTCCAAGAATCGCATGCAAAAGTTACTGTTCATGTAATTGGCTCTGGAGCTGATGTTGGTGGGGCCATTGGATATAACGGCACAGGCACAGTTAATAAAGCTTACTCCGAAGGAGTCTTGGTGCAAGGGACTGCAAGCAATATAGGTGGATTGATTGGACGGAATGTGAATGGCGCCATCACCAGTTCCTATGCCAAGGTCACGTCTGTGACAGGCACAGGCTCAGGGGTCGGTGGGTTGGTGGGCTACAATGCTGGCGGCTCGGGATCGGGTAAAATCGAAAGTTCATATGCAGAGACCACCACAGTTTCTAGTGTTGATGATTATGTCGGCGGACTGATCGGCCGCAATGATGGTGGGGAAATCAAAAATTCATATGCTAAATCAGTCGGATTGATCAGTGGATCGTCTTATGTTGGTGGGATGATTGGTAGTAACGGTTCAGGTTATCTTTCTTCGGATTACGCTGATGTTAGAACTGTCACCGGTGCCGTCAATTTTGTCGGTGGGCTTCTCGGGAATAGTGAGATCAACAGTAATATTTCAAAATGTTATGCGAAGTCTTCCGGAATCATCGGAGGGAATGCCAGTTATATCGGAGGATTTGTTGGAGTGACCAGTGGGCAAATTGATGAATCCTACGCGCTTCCAACCACCATAACAGGTTCAGGAGCGGCAACGTACATTGGTGGATTTGCAGGGTATGTTGATACAACTTTTTTGATGAATGTGTATGTCCAATCTCCTGCGGGAACTATAACCGGGGCGGATCAGGTCGGTGGATTCGTGGGGACAATGGAGACTTCCACCATCTACAACTCGTATGCGGTCTGGACGAAAGTTAAGGCCACGGGTAGCACTGTCGGCGGCCATGTCGGTGAGGCCTTTGACAGTGATATTTATAATTCCTTCAGCGTAGCGGACATCGAAGGGACTGATGCTGGCGGACCGATCGAAAGAGTTGGATATTTTCTTGGGCATTTAACCGGAGCGACGGCATTACACGATGTGTATTCGGCCAAAGATCCGTCTGTTTGTGTGAATCATTCGGGGGATTGCAATGATGTCAGCGCCGTTTATGAGGGCTGGATCAGCGGCGGTGTCACATATTTTTATGACAAGCGTATGACGCCAATGTCAAAATGGGATTTTACCAATTACTGGCAGGAGAAAACTTCTGACTATCCAACTCTTCGGTAATCCTTCGCCCTATGTTCTAAAAATGCTAAAAATTCTGGCAGCGCTTATCATCATTGGAATTCTGTACTTGTGGTTCCGCGCAGATATTTATATGTGGTTTTGCGAGCAGGAACAGTCATCTGCCGCTTGTACCATCGTTGGGATCATGGATCAGGAACAACATTTTTATGAATCTGCCGATAGTTATTATGAGAGGGCCTGTAAGCAAGACTATGCTTTGGCCTGTTTTAAACGAGGACTTTTGGCGAAAGAACGTAAGCAAAATGAGCTTGCGCAACAGTCTTTTCAGCGTGCATGTAAATTAGGTCATCAAGCCGCTTGTACTCTTTTTTGATTCGGCCAAAATCTCCGTAATGACCTGCAGAAGTTTCTCAGGGGAGGCTGGTTTCTTGAGCCAGACGTTCCCCATGCCTTGAAATGTTTCATCGAATTCAGGAAGTTCTTGAAAGTTCTCTGAGGTAAAAAGAATAAAGGGGACATCAGGATATGATTTGCGTACAAAATTCCAAACATCTCCGCCGTTTTTTTCAGGCATACAATAGTCACAGACAATCACATCAAAGTTGGAAGTTTCCTGCAGGACTTCTAAGGCCTGGGGGCCATCCTCGCAGATGGTGACAGAGTCGGGATAGCTATTAGAAAGAGAGTCTTGTTGTAAGCGGGTCTTCAAAAATGACCCGTACAAGTTTCGGATTTCGGCTTCGTCATCAATTAATAATAAGCTTGTCATACTCATAGGATTTTATCCGAATTGGCAACGCCACTGTCAAAACTTATAAATTTTACTCAAGCTTGCTTCTGCGTGCTGAAACAGCTCTAAGCCTAGATAGACATGGCACTTTGAGGCGAATTTTGTCAATTGACACTGGTAATTCTCCTTATATCTTGGCATTTCAAGAGATGCTTTTTGAGAGGAGAATGAGCGATTCTCAGGAAAAAAATAGAATCATCTATTCGCTTATCGTCGCGGCCGCCACTAACGCCAAGATGGCCCCGATGTTGAGACGTTTGGCGACAACGGCCTTTTTATTGCCGAAGAGATGAAAGAATAGAACCTCAATTGTTGAAGGCACTTTCATCTTTTTGATAAGGAAAAGATAAACCGATTTGCCCAGACTTTCCTGTGTGGGTTTAAGCTTGGCAAAGTTCATAATGGTTGGCTTGAAAACGCTCCATCCAACCTCAATTTCATCGCGGTCCATGATGTTGTTAAAGTTGGTATCATAGCGCATGAAAGTTGTTTCAATATTGGAGAGACTGACGAACAGACGTCCGATATCAACCTGAGACATGGGAACACTGAGATCAGGAATTTCTTTGGCAAAACTTTCGACGTTTACCAGAAATTGTCTGACTTCCGCTGGTGAGGAAAAGTTGACGTAGTCATACAATTTTTTGAAATAGGTTTGGTACTTAAGATCATTAAACAAGCTAGTGAAGAAATATTCGCGATAGCAGGAGACCTCGAAACTTTTATCCACTTCATCCATGACTGGACAATGGGCCTTTAGGGCATCAAACATTTTAACCGCAAGAGTTGTGGCCGAAATGATGTTGGCAACATACTCGCTGGCCTCATCAAGTCGAATGAAACCATCTCCATCAGACTGAAACTGGAAGAGGTCGGAAGAGTTCATGGCCTCTGATAAGAAACGTTCAAAAAAGTGAGGCCAAAGTTTAAACTCGACCATGGCGGTTTTTACATCGAGGAGAAGCGTGCGCAGTTCACCAATGGTAGCGACCATGAAGATCAGCTTGCCGGTGACGGGATCAATTTTCGGGTGGCCGTAAGCATTTAAGACCTTGCCTAATCCCATCCGAATGCTGGTCTGGAGGTTGATTCCGTAGAGAAAACGCATGTAATCGTTGGTGTAATATTGGATATTTTCAGGTGCGTGATAAACGCGATACTGAGTCACGATCGTTTTAAATTCATTCCAAAGTTCAAAGACCCGAGGCCGTGCAAACTCGGCGTATTCGGGCAACTCAGGACGCACGAGGTCCTTGAGTGGGCCCTTACTTTCCATCGCCACCTTCATATATTCGTAGGTGATGTCGTTGAAATAGTATTGTTCAAAAAGTTCAATTCCCCAACCCAGGACCTTATTTATATCGCCCATAGTGTAAATATTAGGGTCGGTGCCAATGATCCTGGTTTTCACGTTGACGATGGCCTCTTCCATATTGCGAATATTAAAATCAAATTTTCCGTCCATTAACTTGGCGGCAACGTTGATCAACTCATTGTGTTTGATAATGGGCTCATCACTTCCCCATGGGTGGAAGAGGGTGCCCAGCAAGCGAGAGCGTTGCAGAAAGAAAAGTGCCTTGTCCTTCTTTTCTGGAGCGGTCGTGTCACTGTAATAAACGAAGTCGAGGACTAAAAGAAGGGCCTGCTCAATCTTGGGAACGATCGCGGTAATTTCATCGGTTGAAACGGTTTCACGCTCGCCGCCGATAAAAAGTTTTTTAACAAAGAGAAAACTTTCAATCAACTCCAAATCCATCTGAGAATCGCTCAATTCGAGAGATTTCTTCAGCTCAGTTACAAAATCCATGACCACGAGTTGCGAAGATGGCCCATGCACGCGGCCTAAGATTTCTAGAAAATCTTTAGTCAGGTTGGAGAGCAGAAAAGCAATCTGGGGACGTAAATCC
>JAHFAA010000057.1:0-7534 GCA_023250775.1 Bdellovibrionales bacterium | reverse complement strand
TTTTTGATCGGTAATTAACTTCAAAATGTGATTGAGAGGCGCCCCATAGCGATTGGCCATGCGAACAAGATCGAAAATGTTTTTGATGTTCGTGACTGAAATTTGGTAGCGCTGATCACGGAGCAAAAGAGTATTCAGTTCAAAAAGAAAACGCAGCGATTTAATCATTGGCCCGCTTTCTTTTACAAAAAATTTGTTTATAAACTTTTCTAAGTCCTCCGCACGAACGATAGTAGGGTCGGGACGATTGACTAGTTCGGCAAACTGTTTCAGGTTGTTTTCCACACAGGTGATGTCAGCACTAACGTCAACTTCTAAAAGCTTCTTGAGGCGGTCTGCATCGATCTTGCAGCCATTTTGGAAATTGCCAATATCATAACTACCAGATTCTAGAGGTGCATCTTTCTTGAAGCAGCCCCAGAGACTGAAACATATGAGGGGCCAAACACACCAATTCCCAACCGTGGTAAATCGTTTTAAAGTCATGCTCAATTCTCCCTACTTTCTCCCAAGCACTCCTATAATAGTAAAGCATGGCCATACCCAGCAGTCCCGTCGATGATATTAGGAGGACGAAATTGCCGGAGTTGATTAGTCCATTAATCTATGAAACCGGATAAACTTGCTCCACAAGACAAATATTCTTCTTTAAGGTGACAATTATTCTGGGGGCCTTAAAGCCAAGCCATTTGACACGTTAGACCATTATTAGGCAGGATGAAAAGATGCTGTATAGTTTGCTCGTCATTTTTGTGGTGGTTCTTTGTATGAGAGGCGAATCATTCGCCGCGGCCGGGGTTTCCTACGAAGAGATGGGACGCTTAAATGTTCCGGCCGATAGTGGGGCCTCGCCCCGCTGGTTCGGGGTCGACTTTGAGAAGGCCAAAGACTATCAGAGTGCCAATTCAAGCTATCTCAAGGCCCATGTTCGCAATTATGGTGCACGAGGGACGATTTATTCTGTGCCTGAGGCGTTTCTGCGCACTGAACGAGGCAATACACAAGTCTATTACGGCCGCCATATCGTGGATTGGAATCCGCATGAGCAGTTTTGGCTGTTAGGTGATCTCAATGCCCAACGCGGTTTTAATTTGCTCGAGGAAGATGAGGAAGGTCTGGCCGGAATTCATTTAATTCATCAGCAGGAATTTTTGAAAATAGATATCTTGGCCTCCTATGTTTACATTCCCCAGCTCAATCCTGGGTATGTGATAAAAAATGGACAGGTGACGTCTGTGACGGAGTGGAGCAAGCTGCCACCCAAACAGGTTTATTATAACAACGCCACGGTTCCCATCTATTACGAATTGGAAATGCCTGAGATGAAGACCATCATTTTTCAGCCCTCAGTTGGTGGCCGGGTGAAGATGAATTGGTCAGAGCAAGGGGGCGTATCAGTTTACGGGATCTATAAACCGGAAAACCAAGTGCGCCTCAATGCAACCGGACACTACGAGCAGGATACGATGGAGCAGGCGCGAGTGCGTGCCAAGCCTTTTGTGAATCATCAGTGGATTTATGGGGCCGAGGTCGAGCAGGCGGTAGGCGATGTGGTGGCCCAAGTTGGGGGGATGGCGGTGATTCCCGAACATGGTCAGGACCCCACATTCAAATTTGAACCTCTCAAGATTGAACCGGTGTATGAAGATTTTTATTATGGGTTTGCAAGTGCCACCTATAAAAAACCGGAAATGTCTTTGGGACTTCATCATGTAAAATCTTTTTCTCCGCCGGCCCAGAAGGAGAATTTGTTTGGCAAAAAAATTCATTGGCAGAATGCCAGTGGCGTTAAGTATGACTATATCTTCAATGATTATTGGTCGCTCAATTTGGCCTATCGTTATGATTGGCAAATGCAAGATCGCCTATGGGTTCAATCCGTGACTTATCACGTGAATGCTCAGGCCTCGATCAGTGCCGGCCTAGAGATGTTGGATTCTCCCAATGCGGATAGTTTTTGGGCCGCTTATCGTTCTAATGACACCACCTACGCACGTTTGAATTATATTTTTTAGTAGGAACACCCACCCAATTCTTTTGGCAGATAAAAAGTTTCAGGACGAAATTGGCTTCCCAGTTTAGGGTGATGGATGATTCGTTTCGATACAAAATCAAAAAGCAGAGGATTGTAATGATAGATTTCATTCAAAGATTCTCTTTCCGAGTCAGTGATAAAACCTTGGTCTTTCCACTGGGACGTTCGGTAAATCCAGTTGATCGCCGGCAGGGGATAGTCGGAGCCATTGACCAGTCGTGTGTGCAGCTCTGGATGCTCGAGAATGGTGAGAAGGGGCTCCCCCAAACGCGTGTTGATTGTTATTCCGGAAATATCCGCAAAAAGTATTCCTTTGTATTTTTCTTCATTAAAAAGTCGCCAAAAAAGATTGAAACAAGATTTCTGACCACCTTGTTCGAAGTCGTCGCAATTTCCCAAGCTGCCCAAATGGGCCATGATAATTTTGACGCCTTTTTCAAGAGGCCTTCGAAACAAAAGTGGATTTCCCAGTTTTTGAAATTGCGCGCCTTCAACTGCACGCTCCTCACCCACGTGAGTTAGGATTGTCATGCCCAACTCTTTAACCTTGTCATAATAGGCATCGAGCTGGGGGCGACTGGCATCAATGCGCATGGAGTTGGGAAGCCACTTGATGAATTTAACTCCCATTTTCCCCCATTTTTCCAGTTCCTGGATGGCATCCTTGCGATACGGGTGAACTGACATAACTGGCGTGAAAATATCCGGATATTTTTGACAGATCTCCCACACCGTCTGATTGGGCATGTAGAAGTTGGTCAATTCTTCATTGGGAGTTCCGTCTTCATTGTAGTGACGGTCGAAGGCCAAAAGATGCGCCTTGCCGGGCATTTTCCCAAATTTCCACAGATCGACAATTCTCGCCACATAATCTTGGTTGAGCTTCTCTGGCTCTTGCAAATTGGGAGATTTGATTCCGGCGGCATTGAGATAAATTTTAAATTTTAGGAAATGTGAGAAATGCGCAAGTGACAGCGATAAGGGATTGACCCAGGGAGTATTGGTGGTTTTGAAATCATCTTTCTCGTGCCCAACACCGGCCACGTGAACGTGGACGTCACGAACACACTCGCTGCGCAGTCCGGTCATGGCCCTAAGTATGAGGGCGCGAGCGTCAGGGCTGAGGGCCTTGTCCATTTGTTCCGGAGTGCCGGAAAAATTGCCAGCAATTTTATTGACCGCAAAATCACAGGATGTGCAGAAGACTATGAGCAAAAGAAAAAGTATTTTCATTGTGATCCCTTCTTAAAATAGCAGAAGTCCTTTTTCTGGTTTCCAGTTCCATAAAAAAAGAAAAGAGAAAACTTGCTCATCTGCTCGAGTATTAAAGATCCCCGGCCCAGTAAAAAAAGTATGGTTTTGATTTTTGTGCTGCCAAAGTAAAAAAGTCATGGAAGATTTTTGGTCAGTGTTGGCCATGGAATTTTGCATGCGCAAAAGGGCGGCGGAGTTGTGCTCATTGATTTCTTGTCCCAAGATCCCGAGGAAAGTCACCAGATGATCCTTGGATGGGCCGGCCTCTAAAGTGGATAACTCGTCCGTGAATCGGCGGTTGGGCCGATTGAAGCTTAAGGACATTGTCCGCATTTCGGTCATGAGAAAGGTGGATTTGTATTTTAAGGCCAAGCGGCCACCAATGTAATCTTTGGTAACCGTGCCTTGGCAGTCGATCAGTTCACAATCGAAAGTGCTGAGTTTTGTGGCATCTCGCAAAACAGTTTCACGGCCGGCCATAATTGCGAAAATTGAAATAGGATAAACTTCTAGACGGCCATCAATGGCATTGATAATGCCGCTGGAACGTAAGCTGACCATCGGGCGTGCAAAACCGTAGAGGACTGGGGATTTATCGCGCTTGTCCCAGAGAGGGACACCATAACCGCCCGTCGCCTTGATGTAGGCGGCCTGGGGAAAGCTACGTGCCAGCGTTTCCAGTGACAAATCAAATTGTGCCGTAGCGGCGAAAGGAAAGATGAGTAGAAGAACCAGAAGAGATTTCATGCTGTGTATTGTAACGCATTCGCTGAACAAGAGAACAAATTTTTAGGCGACTTTTTTCTCGATTTTTTGACCGGAAATAAGTGACAGCAGTTTGCTTTTAGAGAACGGTTTCGGAAAGGCGCCGTCCATGCCCGATTGCAGGCATTTTTCCAGTGAACGTTGATCATCGGCGGCGGTAATGGCGAGAATTGTTGTGTGGGAGATTCCTTTTTTGACCTCCAGTCGGCGAATGACCTGGGTGGCCAGATGTCCGTCAAGTTCAGGCATACTTACATCCATAAGCACCAAATCGGGGCGATGATGAGTGTACATCTCAGCGCCTTCTTTTCCATTGTAGGCATGGAGGAGTTCGACAGGCTGCCCTCTCATCATAATCGTGAGTAATTGATGGGTATCGTCCGAGTCATCGACAATCAAAATTGTTGAAGGGCGGGAGGAGAGTTTAGGGACGGCAAGGAGAGGATTGGGAGTTGCAAAAGAATTTTGCACGCTGTTTGTTTTACAATAGGAACGCCAATCGAAGGCGGGAAAATAGTCGCGTAGAGCGAAGACGCAGTTCAAAGGATCGGAAGGCCATTCAACAATTCCATCGATAGTTCCCGAGGATTTATCCAGAATATCCCTGGAAAATTTGGGAGCGAGCATAAAAATTGGTACGTCATTCCACATTCCAGACTGCTTGAGCTGAACAATGGAATCAAAAATTTTTGGATAGCAAACATCGGCCAAAATAATGGGATTAGAAAACGTTGGTCTCGAACTTTCAAGAAAGGTATCCCTGGTGAAAGTGGAGACATTGAGGGCCCCCAGGATCTGCGACAGAGACTGCTTAAGCTTGTTTACTTCATCGACATTATGACTGATGAGAAGAAGTTGAGGAGAGACATCGGCTTCAGGACGTACTTCTGACTGAGTTAAAATGGGCAATGAAAGAGTAAATGTGGTTCCTTTGCCAACTTCGGAATTGACAGTGATCGTTCCGTTGTGGAGCTCGCAAATATTTTTACAAATTGTAAGCCCTAGACCAGTGCCGATTTCTCTATCTTCGGCGCGTGCTTGCTCGTACTTATTGAAAATCGTATCAAGTTTATCTTTGGGAACACCAATTCCAGTATCCTTCACAGTGATTTGCAAAATCTTTCGTTGCCCAAAAGGTGGATGAAGAGGTTGAAACTTTTCTTGAACTTGAATGGAAATAGAACCACCGACCGGAGTGAATTTGATGGCGTTAGAGAGAAGATTATTGACGACTTGGGCGAGTCGCCGAAAATCTGCAAAGACTTCAACATTCGTGGTCACATCGGCCAGCATACGAATCTTTTTATCCTTGGTTGCGCTGGCAAAATTTTGAACACAGTCTTGCAACAATTTGCTCAGATCAAAAATTTCAGGAAAAAATCGAATTCCTCCCTCTAATCGGGCGATATCGAGGAGGTCAGTGATCAAATTGAGGCCGAACCTTGCACCTCGCTTCGAACGTTGGATCAAATCAAGTGCCTCTTCATTGAGGGCCGGATGACTTTCCATAATCAGGCTCATGCTGGTGTCAATGACTGACAGTGGGTTTTTGAGGTCGTGGCTCACAACTGCCAGCAGGTCATCTTTTTCTTTTCCAATTTTGCGGATTTCTTCATTTTGCGTTTGAGTATTTTCCAGCAATTTTTGATTGGCGCTAAGGGCCTCTTCCATCATATCTTTGGCCTGCTGGGCCTTTTCCTCGCTATTTTTAATTTTGCGCGTTCGTTCATTTACCTGGTGGATCATGCCTTGAAAGGCGGTGGCCAAAACGCCGATTTCATCCGCCGATTTAATATCGAGATGAATGTCGGTTTCGCCTCGTGTGAAGCGAAGTGCGACGTCAGTAATATTGTTGAGGTCGCGTGAAATAATTTTAGAAAACCAGTAGGCGACAAGCATGGCCAGAAAAATCAAGATTGCGGCCGAAATATAAGTCTTTCTTCTCAGACTGATAGACTCATTGAGGGCCTCCCAATAGTCCGCCACTTGCACAAGGCCGATCCAATTGGTGGAAGCAATGAAGTTCGAGGCCAAAGATTTTGGAACTAACTCGAGCTGTTGGTAGTGCATGGCCAGACCGGCATGTCCGGTCACTTTTGGAAAAAGTTTGGTACTCATGTGGTCACTCAGGACTTGAGCGATGTCCGGATAATCATCTTGCACTTTGCGTGTGCTGACATGACCGAAGTTTACTTTTTCTTCGCGATTCATGTTGAAGAAATATTCACCATCGGGATTGATCAGATAGATTTGATACTTTGAGGTCGACAGTTCTTTCGCAAAAGTAATATTTTCTTGAAAATTTAAAGTCATGATGAGGGTTCCAAGAACCTGTTTGTTCGGGAGAGTTACCGGCCATGTCAACGTGAGTGCGGCAATATCTGTATTTTGCCATTCAGGTAGATTGTAGCGAAAAACCTTTGAGAAAGATGCGCCTGTCTGTGATACCACGGGAGAGAGAAATTGACTTTTGTGAACGTCCACATTTCCATTCGGCAGCTTATGAACGGTGATGCGATCTTGTGATTGTGTTGATTCAAAGCTTGCATCGAGCAGGAAATGATCTGTCTTAACCAAGTGCTTTAAAATATTTTCGATTTCGCCGTTTTTTTCTTGAAATTGCAGGGTTTCAACTAAAAGCTCGCTGAGCTTTTGTGCTTGAAGTGTGAGGTTACCCACATTGCGCAAAATTAATGGCACGAGGTACTGGACTCTTTCTTCCAGAGCGCCGGCCTGGAGCTGAATCATGTTGTGTTTGTTGCCCACAGAAAAAGTGGCAATCAAAATCACAGAGGTAGACAAGACTAGCCCTAGCATGATGAGCGTAATTTTCTGTGCAAGAGTAAAGCGACGGGCCTGCATGAATTTTCCCAATGGAAAACTTACATTTTTCTCCATACTTGTCGGCTGTTAGTGAAACAGTCTTGAATTTGAAAAGGCGACCAAGAGTATAAAACTGCAGTGAGTTTCAGACCTTTTTAGGAAGAGAATCTGGATTAAAACGGTTGGGTAAAAAATCCATCAATTTTTTATGTTTATGATTTCCATTCAAATCAAACATGTGAATGTCAAAGTCATGGCCGGCGAATTCAGAAAGAACTTGCAGACACAGACCACAGGGAACGGCCAAGGGATCAGTTACGAGAACAAGGCCCTTGAGTGGCTGTACTCCATTTTTTGAGATCATATGAAAAACAGCATTTCTTTCTGCGCAGGTTGTTCCACCATAGGACGCATTTTCAACATTGCATCCGGCATAAATATCATCGGTCGTGGTGACCAACGCAGCACCAACTTTGAAGTGTGAGTAGGGAGCGTAGGCCCTCTCGCGTGCTTCTTCTGCAATCTTGTGTGCTTTTTTTATCCAATTTTCCATAAAAACCTATTTGATAATCTCACCCATTGCTTTATCTGTCACGGTTCCTTCTTGCATCGCCGTGACGCCTTTTAAAATTGTCATCAGCACTTTCCCTTTTAGCT
>JAHFAA010000056.1 GCA_023250775.1 Bdellovibrionales bacterium | reverse complement strand
ATTACATTTATTTGGAAGCTACAAAACGAGGTTATGCTTTTCAAGACAGAAAAATTTTAAAAGTCAAACGCCTATCGAAAGGAAAACTAATTCCTGTTACTAGCGGACAAATGCGCTATGAGCTTTCTCATTTGAATGCTAAGTTAAAAAAGCGCTCACCGGAATTTTATAAAAAAATGAAAAGCATCAACGTGCCAAAACCACATCCTCTCTTTTATACCATCCGTGGTGGGATTGAAGATTGGGAAGTTCGCGATGGCTTAGGGCCAAGCACGAATGCATTACTATAAAACGAAAATACAATACGAAGGGACAAACTACGCTGGTTTTCAGTGGCAAAAGGGACTTCAAACAGTACAAGGCGAATTTAATCGCGCCATTTCCCAATTGCTTGCGGGGAAAATCACCACCATGGCTGCATCAAGAACTGATAGCGGTGTTCATGCAATGGAGCAAGTCGTGAAAGTTAGCTGCGAGAATCCGATTGATGTCTCTTCATTTTTACACGCTTTTAATAAAGAGCTTTCACCCCAAGTGAGATGCATTGAACTCAAACCTTGCGCAGGACTTTTTAGGCCGGCGAGTGAAGCTGTTTCCAAGGAGTATCGTTATTTTTTTACTAACAAGACACAAGTTTCAAAAGAAGAAGGGCGGTTTATTGCAAACATTTCAAATAAGTTAAATCTTGATGCGATGATGGTGTGTGTTCAAGCTTTGGCAGGCACACATGATTTTTGCAATTTTTACTCAAGCGGCAGCAATGTGAAGAGCACGGTAAGAAATATTTCCTTCTGTGAGTTATCAGTGATCAATCCGCACGAAATTTTTTCCGGATTAGAGTTATTTCAGATTCCAAAAGTTCTTTGCAGTTGTTACCAATTGAAAATCGAGGCCAACGGATTTTTAAAACAGATGATCCGACATCTTGTAAGTGCACTTTGGATGGTTGGCAGTGGAAAAATCTCCACTGATGACTTCTTTGCCTTGTTAGACGGCGCTAAAAGTAAAAAGCGGCTATGGAAAATCGCTTCACCTAACGGGCTTTTCCTCTATCGAATAAGCTACTCTTAACTAACCTGATATTAGTCATAAATTTTTTCCATAAGCCATCATAAATCGGAGATTCAGAGGAGAAAAACGGCGTTTTTGTGAGTGAAAAAACTACAAAGCTGATCGATCGCATTGTTCAAATGACATAAGCCCGATATACATCCGACCAACTATAAGTGTTTGCTTGGTGTTTATAACAACTATTTTATGGGAGATTTTATGAAAGCACTTCTACTTTTCTCGATGATTTTTGCTACAACTTTTGCTATGGCCGATGACGAAATTTTCACTTTCACAAACAAAATGGGAACAGTAACTTTTAATCACACTGCTCACCAGACAAGAGAAGCTCAGAACTGCTCTCTCTGTCACCCTGCCTTCCCACAAGAATATAATGACGCTGTCTTAGTTAAAGATGCCGCTCATGCTACCTGTAAGGCCTGCCATACCGAGCGCGCCGCTGGACCTACAGTTTGTAAAGCTTGCCACATTAAGTAATCTGGCATTTTTTTGAACACAAATGTTTCTTTAAAAGTTAGGCCACCTGAAAAGGTGGCCTTTCTCTTTAGAGCGGAAGCACTGTAAGCCTTACATATCAATTTGACTCAAATTCGAAATGGCCTCATAACAGGGCAGTATGAAGAAGTTGTTACTATTCATTCTACTCATGCCCATTCTGTCCCAGGCGGCCTGCAAAACCTTTAAAGATCTAGGCGATTCCTTGTGTCTCACCACCTTGAGAAGCGAGGACACGCATCTTCTGAACGGATTTCAGGCAACATGGATTAACGACAGATGCTTTATCCGTAGAAATAATATCACTCTTATCTCTAAATCTAGCGACGACAAGGACATGCAATACTTTTGGGTTCAAGGTGCCAACAGCCCCTTCTTGCAGAGCTTGGTTATTGAGCGACTATCAGAAGTTTGCCTCAAGCTAGAGGCCTTAACCGCTCAGGAAAGACAGAAAGCTGAGCAAAGAGCGGCGCAAGAGCAAGTCGACACTTTTAAAAAGGCCTTACTCTAGTCCTCAATAAAAAATCACTTAAGAATTTCTCTTACCCAACCGATACAGTTTCAACCTCATGACTAGGAAGATTACATGAAATCATTGCTTTCATTTCTTACCGTGATAGGACTCATCATTTCCTTTGGCGCTAAGGCGGATGGATTCTTCGACTCTGTCAAAGAATCGGTCAAAGAAGGAGCTCAAGAAAGGTTCAAACAGAATGCCACTGATGACGCTACTGATGCCGTCGATGAGATCAGTGTACGTAGGCTAAAAGAAAGAAAGCATGAGGCGGATGAGGAAAAGCGCCAGGCGGCCGAGGAAAGACGGCAAGCTGAGGAAGAGAAGCGACAACCAGCTTCAGATCAAGATTAACGCTTCACAGATTGATGTTGCACAAAGGAATCAATCGCTACTGTTTCAGGCGCATTTTGATTGAGAATATAAGTTAACTCATAAAAATTTTGGGCAAAATTTCTTGAATCTTCGTCGACCCTAAAACTTAGTTTCAAGGTGATTGTTTTTTTGACCTCTTTCCCTTGTGAATACTGTGCATACTCATCAGGAGTTAAGAGTTTAATCAGGGAAAGTTGTAGACCCACCTCGCATGTTCCTTCCAAGCATTGGCCGTCATTATTTAAGGCGGCCCGAAACTGTTCGGCGCTACTTCCGGTGCTGTCGAGTGCTACCAATTCCATATCGACACATTGATTTACCTCCCCCGCCAAACAGCCGAGGATTTCGTATTGCAAACCAAGAGTCAGGGTATCACTGTCATAATAGTACATTTCTGGCGCATGATAGGCGTAATCAAGTCCGCTCTCAGTTTGAACAGGTAAAATGGTGGCATAGGAGAAGCTTGCCAAAAGTAACATTGTAAATGCTAAAGCCGTTTTAATTTTTCTCATAATATCTTCCTTGAAGCTCGCGCTTTCCAAAATTAATCTTAAAGAAGGTCATGGTAAATAAAGCATTCAAAGAGCGAAATGAGAGAACCATGCGTTGGCCGATGAAAGTTATCAGTCGGCCAACTTAAGTGTTTCCGCCTTAAATTAAGGTCTGAAAGCTTCAAGCTTCGTCTGAAATTCAGCAAATCCTTTGTCCAGACTCAGACAGTATTCCTTAACTTGCTCTGCCTCGCTTGATCGCCATGGCAACTGAAGTTTGGAGGCAACAGGAGTCAATGTTTCCTGGCCAATCTGACCTGCTTTGGCAATCTGATCAAGGCTAAAAAGCAGCTCTTTTTCTAGCACGGCTAAATGATCAACATAATCTTGAAAGGGAGACCAGGCCTTAAGTGCCTTGAAGTATTTCTTGGAGGCCTTAGTTAAAAGCTCACGTAAACGCTCTTGCTCTTCATCATTGACCTCAATCTCTCGCTTATAGGCCTTGGAAATTTGCTTCATCATTTTCCGCTGCATTCGTTCAGATAATTGTGGATTGATACCGCGAAGAGATGCTTGGTACTGTTCTTCAATTTGCCGTCGAATAACATCAACCTCATGTCTTCTCTTCTCAAGATCATTTTTAAGTCCCAGGCCCGACTGATATCTTCCATAGAGCTGGCGATTCTTCATAAGAAAATTTACCGCGCTAAATTTCAAAGCGACAATCTTATTTAAAAGATCAATCACCTTGATTACGGCCTCTCTGACCTCCGGATATTGATAGGAAAGTGAGGTCGTAAGAGAAGCAGAGCCAGCGTAGTCACTAATTTTCTGCCCCACTTCTCGACAGGCCGAAGGAAGTTCCTCGGAAAAAGCGTTAAATGAAATTAAGAATACAATCCCCAAAATTAGATTTTTCATGTTAATTGTCCTCATTGTTTAAAGTTAATAATAAATCTGGATCATTTTTTAAAACTTTCGCTGCATAGGCCTTCAATTCGCCTCGATTGGCCTTGCATTCTTGGTAGTTGCTGTTTAAGCGATTAATAAATTCGGCGCGTGACTGTGCCTGAGCAGAAAGAAGGCGTAACTGTTTTTCCAGGCAATCTGTCACTCTCGAACTGATCAAAACGGCTGGTTTTTCTGAAGTTCCACCTTGAGCATTTTCACGACAGGCAACAAGGCCGGGAAGAATAAACATTACAAACACAAGAAGAGTCAATTTCATAAATCTTCCCCTTGCACATCGATAGATGCATCAAGCGTAGCTTCCTCATTCGGCAAGATCTTGGCCGCCAAGGTGGCCGCATCCTGGTATTCACGCATAACAATTTGTGTCCCAAGATCATGCGTTTTTATTTGGAAATATAAATCAAAGAGCTCGCGTGTTTTAACTATCTCTAGACCCTGCTTTTTTAATTTATCTTGTTCGCTCTTCAGAAATAGACCAAGCTCGAGACCTTGATAAACAACATTATCGGCGGTGTTCAAAGTTTTAATTTTGTCACTTGATGATTTGTAACTCGTCCATAAGTTTTCAACTTGCTTTTTAAGAGGCCGAACTGTGGTTTTGATTTGCCCTCTTAAAGTAAGATTGAGAGTTGCTTTTTTTTGCCAAAGAGCGCAGCTCACAGCGCGATTTTTACTTTTAAAAAGCATCGTTTCTGGCATGAGTTCAAGAGAACTAACTAAGTTCCCTGATGTCCCACTGGCATCCAATAAATCCAGAAAAAATGAGGGAGACAATTCCAAGCCGTTTTTTTCCAGAATCACGCTCACCAGTTTACTGACTGGCCATACTTCCACATCGACATCATCATGAAAAAGAGTTTTAATTTTTTCTTGAGCTTGAGCGAGATCGGGGGCCTCTTGAGGTGAGATGCTAAAGAGGATGGGATTTTTGGCCTCATTATCGCCTAAATCGTTTTTTCCAATTAACGCTTTTTGAAAAATGGCGATCAGGTTCTCGCAAAAGGTGCGATTAATCTCATCCATCTTCTCGCAGTGATATTTTTTGTAATCGGCAAGCTGAGGCGCTAAAAAATCTTGGACTTCTTGGCAAAATTTTCCTTGAAAGTTTTCCGGCGAAACATCCGCTACGATCTTATTCTCGAAAGCGATCACCTGATCTTTCAATCGCTTGATCTCATAGCTGTGACCATCGATCTCAACAGGACTGGCCAAGGCCAGGCCGATACTATGAATCACAAAAAATAAGAAACATAGAGATGTTTTCATTAGATATTCTCCTTTTGGATGACGGTGGTCTGAGCTGCTTTCATCAGGGCCGTGTGCTTGCTGATGACAAGATTCTTTTGCTTCTCATACTGATGAAGCAGGGAGCTTGAGGCTCCCTGAATGTAACTCGAGTTGATTTCGGACTGCAGATCCTTCAAGGTCTTGAGTTCTTGCTTAAATTCTTGTTCACGCTGATTGAATTCCTGGATCGAAATTTCTTTCGGTATTAGTCTTTCTGCAAGGACTTCAAGGTCATGCTTTGATTTTTTTGGCGTTATGATTTCACCTGTTGCAAAAAATCCCTGTTGTGGCACTAATTTTTTCGAGTCATCATTTTTAGCATGACCACTAAAGTAAGTGACTGCTGCGATAATGATCAAGAAAATTCCTAGTTTTGCTTTCATAAATCATCCCCCTACTCGGCACATCGTGTGTAATCGAGACACACGCGCATTTCAATATTGGTCTGTCCCTCAGAAATCAAGTATCCATCAACATAAGCTTCCCGCTTAAGGACACCTTTCACGGTGGTTGAATCTGAAGTGGTTCCTGTATGCCGTTCTCCCACGAGATCATCGAGGGCCTTAAGCACGATGCCACCTACCTGACAGTAAAGGTTTGGCCCGCATAAGCTCATAACACTGTTGCCGATGTCGCGAAAAAAACGTGAGTCGGTACTTAAAAGTTCAGGTTTTATCGGAGTTACTTCGTATTCCTTGGCGTATGTCACAATGAACATGTTGAAAATGTCCTGATAGAGGGCCTTCTCAAAAGCGATGTTTTTCTCTTTGGCCTCTTCAGGTGTCGCACCTTGCGGTCTTTGCTTAAGCATACAAGTAAGCCCCATATCGTTTGTCATGGTTTTCTTCGTATCATCCCAGGTGTGGGTGTTGACCGAAAACCAGCTCCACGATTTTTCATAACCTGCATTGCGAACGTAAGTGGAAGTTTTGTTCACATCCAAACTACAACTGCCTGACAAGGGCTCAGCTGCCTTGTAATAGTTGTAGCGTAAGGCCACGTTCTGCACAAAAATCGGCCGATTGGGTTCCGGATTTTGATAGCGCACGGTTGTTACAGTTCGTGAGTAAGAATGGTTATCACTATCTTTTACATCGTAGTTCACTGTTTCAGTTGTTGGATAACCGCAGACGGCACCTTGGGTTACTGGCATCTCAAAACTTTCGGCCCCGCCAAAACTCCCATCCATGTCGGCCATCAAAAACTTGACTTGCTCGGGTGCCTTGCCATTTTGCTGAAGCTGCATGGGCATTTGTACGAAAGATTTGCTGGTCCCAAGAGTGACCTGGGTATCCGATGGCATGTGATAGGTAACAAGCTCATAATCCAATCCTTGCAGGCCATCCTTAACTTTGTTGATGTTTTTTGTAACTCCAGGATTCAATCGCACGTTAAAAACGGGCAAAGCTTGCGCATGGTAGCTCACGCCTTGTTCGGCGATTCGTTTGTTCAACATCGCCACTTCCTTGTCGGGACTGAGAGCGAAGCCGGTGCTGGCATAACCCACCACCTTAGTTTCAAGAGCACGGATCAACTCTTCACTGGCGGAAAATGCACGGTCAGAAACACTTTGGAGTTGATTAAAGCTCTGAGTAAGGTTGGCCTCAACATCTGTAAGCCACTTTAACTCATCCTTGTAAGGTGCCCAGTTTTCCAGCGCTTTGTGAAATTTTTCGCGCTTATCTATTTCATAGGCGTTAATCTGTTCTTTTTTCGCCACAAGATTGGTGAGATTGGCCTTGAAGTCGACAATCAATTGGTTTTTACGAGCTTCATCATTTTCAAGCGCTAATGTTGTTACAAAATGCTCTCGAAGTTCCTTGATCTCTTCATTAATCGTATCCAGGTCTGCCTTGGCCAAGGTGTAAGCGGCCTCAGACGAAACATACGAACCATAAATTTCGTGATGAGTATCAACATACTCCGAGACTTTTCTTTTTTGTTCGAGAATCTGACGTAATACGTTTGAGTTACGTGCCGCCACTCCCATTTTTGAATCAAAGGCGGGACTATAAAATCGGTTGCTGTCGATCACACCCTGAAATTCTTCGGGCGCTGGCATGCGATAGGTATTTTCACGCAAACGAAACAAATCCAGGCAATTCATCGTTCCGTTAGTTTGGTAAAACTTGCCATTGAATTTTAAAGTTCCGGGCATAACATAAAGTGCGTGGCGATCTTCTTTATCACCCATGACAGGCCCGATACCTTCCAAAGAAACGGCCTTGGTCAGGCCTGAAATATCCGCCTTTTCATCAGGCAGCCCCCAAGCCGATTGAGCGCTGATTAAGGCCAGCACTCCCACCTGCGCTAATTGTTTTATAAGTTTGAAACGTCGAAACATAGATCCTCCTTTTAGTTTTCCTGCGATGCCATTCAATGAGATGGCGCAATATGGCTGGCAATGAGCAGCAATACAATTGGCCTTGAAGAGAATTCGTTCGCAAATGTGTACACTTGAGGAGTTTGATGAAAAAGTGTCGGGTGACCTTTCTATTCCGTCAGAATTTTCTCACAATCAAATTCTGTCGAGGAACCTTTCCAAGGATCACGCACGCTGCCTTTTTTAGAACCAAAATCGACGAGTTCCAGATCGGGAATTTCTGGATACCAGTCCGAGCAGTTGTAGATCGCTAAAGTCTGAATGCTTTGGTGAATCTTGGCGCAAGGTTTGATCTTGCTATAAAGAGTAACCGTTTTATTCTTAAGCTCTTCGTTTTTTAAAAAGTTGATCAGCTCAAGCTTGTCATTGTAGCGATAGGTGTGGGCCGGTCTTAGAAGTTTTGTCACTTGCACTTGATAGCGGCAAGCAAGCTGGGAGTGAGTCATGCCGGTAACACTGCTCACTTTGCCGCTCAGGCAAACCGCCGGCGGATTGTGGGGATACTCGCACATCGCGATTGCGGCCGTGGGTAAAAGAAGAATGATCAGGAAGAATTGAAGCACTTATAATTCCTCTGAAAAGATTTTCTCGGTAATCTTCCAAAACTTTTCCTGTTTTCGGGCGATGACAAAGGATGGCGTGCGAAAATGTTTTTTCGCCTGGATGACATCATTGGGATTATTGATCGGAAGTGTGCGTTCAGGTCTCTTCATATGCGATCTTAAAAAATTGATATTAAATTTTTTGATATTGGTGGCATTGCCCATGAAGTGGACTTCGGAGAGATATTTTGAATCATAATCATAATATTTTATTTCTAAAAAAGGATTTCCGAATTTATCCGTGCGCACAAGATATTCCACCGAATCAGGCTGCAGCACGTGGGCATTCTTCGAGAGCTTCGCCTGCTTAAGCTTGGCCTCGGCATCGATCAATTCGATCTGGCAGGCAGAACATTTTTTTGCAGTAAGATCATTTTCCGCGCCACAAGAGTTGCACAATTTAAAACGAAAACGATAACCGCAGGGGATAATTTCCAAAGTCTTGGGATTTTGTTCGGCGCCACGGCACTTTCGTCCAAAATGTTCGATGACTTCATTGTCGGAATCGAGCACGCCCCAAAAACTGTTGTCAAAACCGCACTTGGGACAGGTGACAAGAACCGCCACGGATTCTTCTTTAGGTTTTTTCTCGCCAATTTCAGGGGCATAAATATCGTGGCCCATCCCGGCGTAATCGAGAATCAAACAATCCTGCTTGCCGGGAGATTGGCGTAGCCCTCTTCCGATAATCTGCTGATAAAGTCCCGCCGATTCCGTTGGTCGCAAAATGGCGATGACATCCACATGAGGAGCATCAAAGCCAGTGGTCAAAACTGAAACATTCACCAGATATTTTATTTTTTTTTGCTTGAAGTCCCCTATGATCTTGTCACGCTCACTGACTTCAGTATCACCGATCACCAGGCGCGCCTGTCCCGCGGGAAGATAGCTCAAAATTTCCGTGGCATGATTGACGGTACTGCTGAAAATCATAACGCCACTTCGGTTATAACTTTCGGTGATATCAATAATGTTTTTGATAATGAGAGGCGTGAGTCTTTTTTGTTGCTTGATCAGGTCTTCCACTTCTTGCAGGGTGTACATCCGGCCTTTGTCGGTAAGCTCGGAAAAGTCATAGCACGTTACAGGAATGTGAATTTTTACTGGCTGAGTGAGATATTTGTTTTGGATCATGTAGCTTAACGGCAATTCATAAACACATTGCTTAAAAAATCTTTTTTCTTGCGTCTTTATTTCGCCATTATGATTAAATTCATAAATCCAACCAAGCCCCAAACGATAAGGGGTAGCGGTCAATCCTAGGATACAAATGTGCGGATTGCTCACCTTGAGCGCTTTGATCACGGCAGCGTATTGGGTTTCCTCTTCCATATTCACACGGTGACATTCATCGATAATCAGAAGGGTGAAGCCTTGCAAGATCTCAGCATCGGCGCGGGCGATGGATTGGATACTGCCGAAAATAACTTTTTGCGCGCTCTCTTTTTTATTCAGGCCGGCGGAATAAATTCCCGCCTCCAGACCATAGCTTGAGAATTTGGCGTGATTTTGTTCGACCAATTCTTTCACGTGCGCCAATACCAGCACACGCCCTTTGGCAATTTTCGCCAGCTCGGCAATGACCAAACTTTTTCCCGCTCCTGTTGGCAGAACAACAACGGCGGGATCACGTTTTCTTTGGAAGTACGCGATGGTCTTTTCCACCGCACTTTTTTGATAGGGCCTGAGTTGGTACATCCCCTAATGCTACGAAAGTTTTTGCGCTTGTGGAAGGCGAAAGGAAGACTTAGATTTTTTCCTGCGGATTTCTTCTTAAATAGTTTAAAAGATCTGTTCGAGTGATCATGCCAAAAAATGTATTCTGATGGTAAAGAAGAACAACCATTCCTTTCTCAAGGATCTTGAAAACCTCACTCATCGTTTTATCAGATTGCACCTTCACAAGATTATTGGCCATCACAGTGCGAACCTTTTCTTTAAAACCTTTTCCACTTTGAATAGCAGAAAGAAGATCAAACTCATCAATCACGCCAATAACGTCTTTGTTTTCAATGACAGGCAACTGTGAATATTCATAAATGCGCATGCGAGAATGGGCGACTAAAAGAGTGTCGTCTGGATGAATTGAGGTTATGGCATTGGTTTCCTCTGTTCTTGTCACCAAGTCACGAAGATCGTTGTATTTCTTTCCGGGCAATAATCCATGATCCATCAGCCAGTAGTTATTATACATTTTTGAAAGATATTTATTTCCCGTATCACAGACCAAAGTTACAACTCTTTTTGCCGTTTTACTTTCGCGACAATAATGAAGAGCGGCCGCAAGAAGAGTTCCGGTGGAAGACCCCGCCAGAATTCCTTCTTTCGCGAGCAACTCACGACAAGTCGAAAAACTTTCTGTGTCACCAATCGAATAAGCTTTTTTTGTTCGGGAAAGATCGGTAATGGAGGGAATAAAATCCTCGCCAATTCCTTCAATCAGCCATGAACCGGCCTTTCCCATTTTTCCTTTATTCACATAATCGGCCAAGATGGAGCCTTGAGGATCGGCCAACACAATCTCGGTGTTGGGAGAAACTTTTGCAAAAAAACGACTTATGCCAGTCAGGGTCCCCCCCGATCCAACTCCGCACACAATGGCATCCAGCTTATGATCCATTTGTTCCCAAATCTCTGGCGCCGTTGTGGTCTCATGAGCAAGCGTATTGGCCGGATTATTAAACTGGTTGGCATAAAAACTATTGGGTGTTTCTTGTGCAATTTTCTCCGCCACATCTTGGTAATATTCTGGATGACCCTTTTCTACGTCTGATCGTGTCATCACAATTTTGGCCCCGAGGGCACGTAGATGATTAATTTTTTCTTGGCTCATTTTATCAGGGATAACGAGAATCAGAGGATATCCCCTTTGAGAGGCAACGAGAGCGAGTCCTAGTCCCGTATTTCCGGCGGTGGCCTCAATTATGGTGAAGCCAGGTTTTAGTTTTCCTTCTTTTTCCGCCTGAGTAATCATGGATAATCCAACTCGATCTTTAATCGAGCCTCCAGGATTATTGCATTCCAGCTTTAAAAAAAGTTTACATAACCCCGTATCAAGATGAGTGACTTCGAGCAAAGGAGTATTGCCGATGAGAGACAGAAGATTTGCCGTGGTTGTCATAATGACCTTTCTTATTTACCTCAAAATTGAGCTGTGACGTGATTTTGCCACGTTCTTAATTTCCGTGTCATGCTCTTTTAATATTAAATAAGAATATGCGATGAATGATAGGGTTATGAAGGTACGTGATACTAATGCATTTGCCCAAAAGTATCACGTACCATGAGATAAATTAGAGATCGTTGATCGAAAATTTGTAAACGTCACCACTCTTGTTGGATTTAACCGTGTACAAGCGTGATGCCGGATTGATGGCGATAATGTTGCCGCCATACGAATGATCCCAAGAGCGCGGGTAAACTGTCTGCCCCACACACAGGTAATCTAAACAGCCGCTACCAACCGCCAAAGTGCCGGGATCCATTTTGTAGAGATCGCCGGATTTATTGGACTTGATAAAAAGCTGATTTTTAGCAAAGAAAACCGCGATCACGTTTCCACCGTAGATATGATCCCAGCTTTCTGGAAACACTTTATCTCCGACGCAGAATCTATCTAAGCAACCGGCGGGAAGACCCAGTTCACTTTCGGCAAAAGTGTAGACGTCACCGCTCTTATTCGACTTCACCCGATACTCATGAAGGTAAGGATTGATGGATAAAATACTGGCGCCATATTCATGATCCCACGAGTATGGGAAAACCCGGTCTCCAACTTGCAAAGCATGAGGCCCCGGCAATGGTTGTGGATATGGTTGTGGATATGGTTGTGGATATGGATTTGGGTATGGATTTGGGTACGGGTTTGGTTGTGGGTATGGGTTAGGTCCTGGATAAGGGTTAGGATTTGGGTAGGGACTCGGGCCTGGGTACGTCGGACCAGGATACGTTGGACCTGGATATGTAGGCCCGGGGATTGGTCGAACTGAAGGTGCGCCACCGCCGGCCGAGATACATTGAGCGCTGCCAAGATTGCGCAAAATTCGTTCGCGATTACAGTCTCGCAAAGCATCCCGACAAAACATATCGCCAGGTGCATAAGCGGTAAATGATTGCACAGGATAACCTCGATCAAGTAGATCCACGCGACAGCTCTGGGCCTGGACCTGTGTCATCAAGGCAAAAGAAAACAAAAGACTGGTTAGAAAAAATAGTTTCATGGTGCCTCCCTCCGATTGAAAGACGAAAGCAACTTACTCACTTGAAATCAGGGATACAACCCACCTGATACATTTTCTGCGCCACGAAGCGCAGTTTGGTCGCTTCAGGCACCACTTGGCGCGGAGGGTGGAGGATTCTTAATTGCCACATCCTGCGAGGTTCGGAACAAAAGACTTCTCTGCCAAAACTTTTAACTGGGTGCCGAAGACCGGATTGATGCTCTGACATTTTCTGAGGAGCTCCTCATCATCATACTTCGCGATCAGTTCTGCAGGCGCACGATAAAAGCATTGCAGAACCCTAAGGTCATATTGCATCTGCTCATGAATATAATTGCGCGCCAAATCTTCACAGTTATTTGGATCTAAGAAGCTTTTGCCCTTGCAGTTGTTTAAACGATTCGCAATACGATTGATCACATAAGGAGCGATGGATTCTTGAGTCTGGGCATCCAGCAAAATGGCCAAGGCGCGCTCGCTTCCGATATTGCGAAATTCAGGCAACTTCAGCAGATCAACTTCGGAGAAGAAATAATTCACGCCTGGCATCCCCACTTTTTTTCCTTCGGGTGAATACTTGGTATTTTCCACTCGAATATCGCGAATATAAATTTTGGGTTCAGCAATTTTTAATTCCTTCGCCATCTCAGTATAAATCTGTGGGTCGAGTTCGCCATTGTCTCCAAAAAAGAGAACCTGATCTCCCGCTTTCAAATGCTCGGCCAAAAATTTTCGAATACGATCTTTCTTAAATTTAACTTTGTCCTCACTAAGT
>JAHFAA010000429.1 GCA_023250775.1 Bdellovibrionales bacterium | reverse complement strand
GAGGATGCCAGAGCGCACTTGGCCGGCGCAGAAAATTCGTCTGTGAAAATTTCCAGCGCCTTAATGTGTCTGGAAACTTTGGGGGCGTTGACCTGGTCAACCGAAATCAATCAGCTCTATTCCCAGGGGATGAAAATTCTCAGACACCAAAATCAGCAGAAATATTTTGATCACCTCAAATCCCTACCAGGTTTCTCACGAGAGGAATGCGAGCGTGATGAGCAAGTCGAGTGTTGGCAGATGGAGAGTGGGATCTATTACTATGTGGCGCGCGGACATATTCGAATCAGTGAGGGGTGTCTTACTCGACAGGCCGGCGTGGGACGGTTGGATTGGAGTACGTTTCCCACCAATCCCCGCGATTACCTGGAGGCCGCACGCAAGGCGGGCGAAACAGTGAGACCCAAAAAAGGTTGCTACACCGCCATCAACAAGGAAAAGGCCGAAGGCCTGGCATTTTACTATGAAACCAAACGACCTCGCATTCTGTGTACTCCCGAGAGGGAGCCAGAAAAAAAGGCGACAGGCGGGGGTGAACGCTGTGCTTACGCATATCCACACAGTTTTGATTTGTATTTAACGGCACCCAATTTATGTGGTGGCCTGGCGAGAACTATTTTCCATGAGTCCATGCACGCAGAAGGCGAGATCGACAACTTGGAAACATTCTCTCACAACAATGGGGCCTGCCGCTCCTTTGATGCTGTCTATCACTGCTCTTACTTATGTTTTCCTGAAAAACCGCGCCCGGACTTTTTTCATCAAAGGGGTTGCGAAAGTTGCGTCTCGGAAGAACGCGCAGAAGCTCTTTGCTCAGGACTCCCTGATGCCTTAGGTTCGAACCTGCAAATGTGTGGGGTGGGGCGATGAGTATTTTAAAAACAATCGTCGGACTCACTCTCTTCTTGTGCGCCTTTGAGATTTCCTGTGGGGAGCTCATTACCTACGAACGTGATAGCAACGGGGATGGAAAAATAGATGTGAAATACCATCAGGTCATTCCAGGCCCTGATGGGCAAGAGTCTTGGGATTATGATCGAAATGGAGATGGAATTTTTGAAGAACATCGCGAGAGAGAATTTTTTCAAGGAAGACTGTCGCATGAGGTGGTTGCCCTTGGGATCGGTGGAGAACATCAGCGACCGAATGAAGTTCAAACCAGCACCTATCTGCACAGCTACAATAAAATATCCGTCTTAATTGAAAAAGATCAGGACAGAGATGGAAACTTTGAATTTTCTACATCCGTGCTTAAAGACGATTTACCGTCAGACTAGTAGTGCCAGGGAAATTGAGAAAAATCTTTAGGCCTTTTTTCCAAGAAAGCGTTTCGACCTTCTGTTGCCTCGTCAGTTCCATAGGCCAGGCGTGTTGCTTCACCGGCGAAAATTTGCTGTCCCACCAGTCCGTCATCAAGCATGTTAAAACCAAATTTAAGCATGCGAATGGCGGTGGGGCTTTTGGAGTTAATGGTGCGGGCCCAATCAAAAGCGGCGGCCTCAAGTTCAAGATGAGGAACAACTAAATTTACCATTCCCATTTGCTGGGCCTCATCGGCGGAGTAGTTGTGCCCCAGGAAAAAAATTTCTCGCGCGCGTTTTTGCCCAACTTGGCGGGCCAGGTAGGCCGAGCCATAACCGGAATCAAAGCTGGCGACGTCGGGATCAGTTTGCTTGAAAATAGCATGCTCTTTGCTGGCAATAGTGAGATCGCACACCACGTGCAAGCTGTGACCGCCACCTACGGCCCAACCGTTAACCACGGCAATCACAACTTTGGGCATAAAGCGGATCAGGCGCTGAACTTCTAAAATATGCAGGCGGCCCAATTTTGCGGCGGAAACTTTATCTTTTGTATCGGCAGTGTCCTCGTATTTATAGCCGTCCTTGCCCCGAATGCGCTGATCGCCGCCGGAACAGAAGGCCCAGCCTCCATCTTTGGGGGAGGGGCCGTTGCCGGTGATTAAAACGGTGCCGACGTCGGCCCATTGACGAGCGTGATCAAGGGCCAAATAAAGCTCATCGACGGTATGGGGGCGAAAGGCATTTCTGACCTCGGGGCGATTGAAGGCCACCCGCACTGTTCCTTGAGACCTTGCCCGATGATAAGTTATGTCGGTGAAATTAAATCCAGGAACTTCTTCCCAAAGTGTATTGTCGAAAATACCCGAAACCATGCTGTCCTCGATACATAGGTGGTTATAACCTCGGCACCATAAGGCACTTAAAGGGGGGTCGTCAACGAAGCGGGTAAGGGCCACAGGACCGATTGACACACAGGTCCACTGCCTGCTAGGGATGACCAGTGAATAATGAATGTCGAACTTGCGCTAAAAGGCCGTCTTGGTCTTGTTCATCGGTTGGCAAGTGAAGGTATGAGATTATATGGGCAAGAAAAACATTGGTAAAAACGATATGAAACTAGAAAAACCGTTTAATAATTTTTTAGGCCGTGAAATGGCCAGAGCTGAAGATCCCATCGGTCATTTGGATGAGCGTTTGATTGATCTTCGAAAGCGCACCATCGAAATGTTCGAGGCCCACAGAAAGATGGCCGAAGGTTACAAGATGGTTTTGGAATCCCTCAAGATGGCCTACCCGGCCTTCGACCTGAATGATCCCAATATCACCGACTCGCACAATCGCATGGCCCGCGCGATGCTTGAAATGTGCTCCGGCCTTGGTGCGACCAACAGTGAGACGGTGAATACCACTTTCCCTAGTGAAAAATATAATGAGGTTATCCTTCTCAAAAATATCGACTTCACCAGTCTGTGTGCCCATCATTTTATTCCCTTTACCGGCGTGGCCCACGTCGCTTACTTGCCCGACCTCACCCATGATGAGGGGAGAGTTGTGGGACTTTCAAAGTTGGCGCGCATTGTGGATGTGCATGCCCAAAGGCCTCAGCTCCAAGAGCGGATGTGTTACAATATTATGGAGGCGCTTAAGGAAGAACTAAGACCGGCGGGGGTGATGGTGGTGGTGCAAGCGGCCCATGGCTGTTTGACCTGTCGTGGAGCGAGAAAGTCCAATGCCATTATGATGACCTCCGCCTTGGATGGAAAATTTAAAGAAGACCCCAAATTGCGCCAGGAGTTCTTGGCGCTTATTCACCCCTAAGGGGACCTTAGAAAACTTATGGAAACATGCGCTCGAAAAATTCACTTTTGTTATGGCCATAGAGTCATGAATCACGAATCGAAGTGTGCCACCTTGCACGGGCATAACGGTGTGATTTGGGTTTATGCCACGCCTGTGGAAGGTCTCGATTCACTTGGAAGAGTCGTCGACTTTTCAGTCTTGAAGGCAAAAATTGGGGGCTGGGTTGAAGAAAATTGGGATCACACCATGATCCTTTTTAAAGATGATGTGAAAACGCTCGAACTGGTGTCCCAAGCGCCCTCTTATAAAAAACCATTTATCGCCAACTTTAATCCCACCGCCGAAAATCTTGCCAAATTTCTTTTCTGGGAAGTTTGTCCCAAGATCCTCAAGGGAGCTGGGG
>JAHFAA010000055.1 GCA_023250775.1 Bdellovibrionales bacterium | reverse complement strand
GCACAAGAACAAAGCACTAAGGCAAATAAACACAGGGATTGAAAACGAATCACATCTACCACCTTACTTAATACCGGCCATATACAAGCGCGCAATCTGGGCCAAATCCGTGTCGTTGCCACTGTCGATCACATATTGGAAACTCGACTTAGCTTTTTCGATATTATTGGTTTTCAGATAGAGTCTGCCCAAATCGAGATAAACTCTCGACTCATAGACCTTGTAAGGTAAGCTGTGCAATTCTTCCAGCACACTTACAGACGCTGCAAAATCTCCCTGATCTTCATAGAGTGCGGCAAGACGGGCCAATAAAAAATAGCGCTGAAAAAAAGCATCGCGGGGCAGATTAATTCGTAGAGTATTGAGGATGCTGATGGCTTCGGCCTTCAGCGATTTTTTCGCCAACAAGTCCGAAGATTGGAGCAAGATAGGAACGGCACCAGAGAAAAAAGTTACTTGCTTCTCTAAATCGTTCAAACTTTTGATAAATTCTTCGGGATTGATTTTGCCCTCTTTGAAAGACTTGAAACTGCCTTCTTCAAATTGAAAGACAGCGCTGGCAAATTCTTTTTCCTTTTCACTTTTGAAGTGCAAATAGCTCGCAACCCCGATAAAGGCGACAATCACCGCACAGATGCCAACGGCAAGCTGAATTTTGTACTTGCCAATGAAGCCCCCAAGTTCAGTTTCTTTTAAAACATCGTTGATCGGCGTCGATTTTACTGTCGAATTTGGCATGTTCGTCGAATTGGCCATTGACCTAGTTGTCATAAATCATCCTTTCTCGTTAAAATATAGGAAAAACTAAAATGAGTTTAAAAATTCATCTGACACTTGTCAAAAAGACAATTACTCTTTCCTTAACAAAAGGTTATCTCTGTATGAGCACATTGAAAACGAGAATAATTTCTAACTCACAAGGCCAGATTATTATATTCTGGCTTATCTCCCTGAGCTGTCTTGTGCTCTCACCGATCGGCCAGGCCAGTGACAGAGTCGGCAGACTGGGCGTTGGCACAAGTAATCAAATTGCCACCAACTTACCCGCCATCTCTTTTAAAATAATGAATGATCCCACCTTTGCCATTGGAGGACTCTTTGGGGTCTCCACTAGCAATTCGGGCGGTGGTCATGCGGCGGGGCTGAAACTTTATAAAATTATTTATGATGAACCCCAGCTACAATTTTTCGCCTCTGGAATGGGCGCAATATTAAAAAGAAAGTCCAAAACCGATTCGGGCGGAAGTGGTTTTCAGTTAGATTTTACTCTTGGTTCAGAATTTTCTTTTCAGGGCCTTGAAAGCATCGGTTTTAGCTTTGAGTTTGGCGTGAGTATGAATAAAATTGATGAAGTCGTCATTGAAACGGTAGGATACCATTTTGTGACAGCGGCCATTCACTTTTACCTCTAGGGCCCACGGGAAGCCAAAATGAATAAACATGGGCCTTTTTATTGCATAATCCTGTGTCTCCTATTGATCACTCCAATGCTCGGAAACACTCAGGAAGGAGGATTGGGGCCGGACATTCAAGATGATGATCTGGACAGCGGCGGCGATATTTTTAGCGATTTTAATGAAGATATCTTGGGTGCCCATATGGCCGAAGATGAACGCTTCTATCGCTACGGCCGTTTTTTTTCCTTTAACCTTGCTCTCGGACTTACATCTTTCGATGGCAATCGCGGCGCGGCCTATGAGAATGCTCCCCCGACTTACGGAATGGGTGTTTACTGGTTCAACGACTTCCAAACTTCTTTCGGCCTCGGTTTCGAATATAGTAAGCATTCCATGTTTATTGGTGAGCCGGTCAACAATTTCCGCACGAATCCCCCAGGTTTTATCAGTATCAGCGCTCTACGAGTGTACCTGGCCTATCGCTATTATCTCGACACTGCAAATCTTGGCACGGCCATCACTTACTCCAACCCTTATTTCGCCGCCCGTATCGAGTACTGGTATCTCTCCAATAAATATGTGGATCAAACGCAGCTCCCTGACGACAATGGCGGCGGCCTAGGATTTTCGGGAGGCTTTGGATTGGAATTTCCGATCAAACTTCGAGAGTCTTATATCGGGGTTGAACTTCTCTACCACACGGTCAATTTCTTTGATAAATACACGCAAAAGTTCGCCCCCATTTCCCCCGGCGGATATGGCTATGAAGACCTCACGGGGAATGTCTATTCCACCATGGTGAGCTACGTTATCAGTTGGTAGCGTTATCTTCTGTGGCCGTGACCGCACGCATCCGGCGAGTCAAATCAGTACTCGATCTAAAGACCAAATGCACCGGCGTATTTCTCAAGCGAAACATGTCACGCAATCCATTTTTCAGATAACGTTTATATTGCTCGGGAATTCCCTGCGATCGATTCACAAACAGGAGAATCGTTGGTGGATCACCTTTTACCATCGTAGAGTATTTAATTTTAAGTTCGCCCTTCCCTTTTATTCTGGCGGGATGACGGTCGGTCAGTTCTAAAATCGCTCGATTCAACTCACCTGTTGAAATTTTGATTTTACGACATAAGAAGGTTCGAACCAATGACTGTCTCAATCGTCCAAGACCGCGACTATGAAGAGCGGTCAAAGGAACAACATCACAGTAACTGACCCATGGAATGGTACAAGTCAGAGTTTCCAAATATTCTCTTCTTTCTTTGGCCCCGCGGTATTTTTTAAGCACAAGGTCAAATTTATTCAGACCGAGAATAACTGATTTTCCTTTTTCTAAAGCAAGGGCAATCAGGTGACGATCTTGATGAGAAATTCCCTTGGCCGTATCAATCAAGTACACAACGATATCGCATTCGGTAATACAGCGAAGCGCTCGAAAAACACTTTGCGCTTCCACTTCTTCATCAATATTTGCCTTTTGCCGAATTCCTGCGGTATCGACGAGATGAACCGAGCGCCAAAAGGTCTCTCGATTCGGCGTTTCTTCATCGGGGGCAGCGTTCACTTCATCAGCTGTCGAATTATCAAATAAGGTTGTGTAGAGTTCATCCACCCGATCTGGCGAGACCGTAGGAATTTCTTCCGATGTATCTTCACTATCATCCTCATCCTTAGAAGAGGCCTGAAAATCTCTTTCTCCACCAGAAGCTTCTTCTAAAGCGGCACAAACATCGGGATTATTTTTCCTGAACATTTCATATTCTTGAAAGAGAAGGTGTGATCCGAAACCCTGCTTGCCTTCTTCTAAAAGAGCGGCCTTCTCACCAAAGAAAAGATCAAAATATGCCTCAATGGGATCAACCGTCGTCCCTGCAATATCACTGACCAAGGCGCGGTTCATACCAACCAAGGAATTAAGTAACGTAGACTTCCCTGCATTCGGTAATCCTACAATGGCCACTCGCCCGACAACTTGTTCTCTCGGCGTAATACCCCTTTCGAGCTGATGCGACTTCTCTTGTTTTTCAAAAAATTTCAAGCCTTCACGCTGGAGTTCTTCGCGCAACAACTGAATCCCGAGCCCGTGGGCAGCCGAAACTTTAAAAAGACATTCTTCATCAACACCAAGTTGGTAGAAATCATAAATACTTGGTTCTAAATTTTCATGGTCATATTTATTGGCCACTAACCAGAATTTCTTTTTCTGTTCTCTCAGATAGCGCACGATAGATTCATCATAAGGTAATAATCCTTCACGAACATCCACAACAAAAAGCACGAGATCAGATTCTCGAATGGCCTCTTCACCTTGCGCCACCATGGCCTTGAAAAAAACCTGAGCATTGTCTTTCTGGTCGACATTCTCGCGCTTCATGGCAGGATAAAAGCCGCCCGTGTCGACTAAAATGCAATCAATCGGGGATGTCGTCCCCAATTCATCTAAGGTTAAATAATCATAGTGGCGATCTCTCGTTACTCCCGGCATATCGTAAGTGATGGCCTTCTGCCCTTGCCCTAGGAGACGATTAAAAATCGAACTCTTGCCGACATTAGGTCGACCAATTAGCGAGACAACATAAGAACGATTACTCGAAGTAGTCATGGGCGTCTCCAAACGCGAGCACTATCTTGCGCCCGTGGTAGACCAATCTCTTCGAGCACAAAATTATTTTTGAACCATTTGGGAGTCACCTTCACGTGCAGATTTAAATGCACCTGCCCTCCAACCATCGCTTCAATCTTTTGCCGTGCCCGAGTGCCAATAGTTTTGATCATCGAACCCTGAGAGCCGATGACAATCGCCCGCTGGCTGGGACGATTGACATGAATCGACGCCGAAATCATGGACGACATTTTACTTTTTCGCCCATCTTCTTCTCTTCCGCGCAAATCTTTATACTCATCAATCGTCACGGCAATTTCGTAAGGCAGTTCTTCTTTTAATAATTGAAACGCCTGTTCTCTGATAAACTCCGTTACAAAAAAACGTTCGTTCTTATTCGAAATTTCACCTTCCTCATAACGATGGGGCGCATTGGGGGCCTCATCACAAATGGCACCCACGAGATCACTCACATTGGTACCATTGGTCGCACTGATAAAGAAAAAACGCTCCAGGGCCGGAATAATCATTTTGGCCTTGTCAAAAACCATACTCAGCGGGAGTTCTTCGGCACGAGGAAGCAAGTCTGCTTTGGTAAAGACTAACCACGTTCTGCCTAATTCTCCTTGAAACAATTCGGAAAATTCAGTGATCTGTTTCAACACTTCACCGGTTAAATCGATCAGCAGCAAGTTCAAATCAACACTTTCGGCGCCTTCACGGGCCTGCTGATTCATCCGCTTATTGATCTCATGCCCGGAGCGATGAAGCCCCGGAGTGTCGACCAAAATAATTTCGGTGCGATCAACATTCACCACGCATTGAAATTTATTTCGCGTGGTTTGGGGGCGATCGGAGACGATACTCAGATCAGTGCCCAGCAATGAATTAATCAGAGTACTCTTTCCAACATTGGGTGCTCCAATGACGGCAGCGGTAATCGATCTATTCTTTGGATGTTGATGCTCAATTAACATAATCGTCCCTCTTCTTTATTATTTATTCTTGAACTTAATTTTTAAATAAGGTCGCCAAGGCCTGCCGGGCCGCACTCTGTTCCGCCTCTTTTTTACTCAAACCATGTCCCAGTGCTGCAACCTGTCCATTCACTATTAAGGTACACTCAAGACCATTATTTCGGGTTCGACACTCATAAACCGGCAGCATCTTATGCGCCGTCAGACATTTCTCTTGTAAACGTGATTTGGGGTCAAACTCTCCAAACGTGGCCATATCTAAATAGTCTTTTTGATAGGCCAATGAATACTTACTGGTAAATTTTTCAAAAACAATCTTGGCCTGTTCCAGACCGCTATCAAGAAAGGTGGCGCCAAGCAGGGCCTCAACCGTATCTGAGACGGCCCGAATCAGCCCTTTTGAGACATTGGTTGCGACTTCTAGTTGAGCAAAGGTCCCTTTTCCAAAAATAATAAAATTCTCGAGCTGCATTCCCAGTCCGAGTTTAGCAATCATCTCTTGTCCGGCCAGATGGGCCTTCATTTTGGACAGATCCCCCTCCGAACTATCAGGAAAGGAGGAATAGAGTTTTTCCGCCAGAATGGCGCCCAAAACACTATCGCCTAAGAATTCTAGTCGCTGATAATTTATTTTTTGAAAAAGCGCGATCTCATTGCCCAAAGAAGGGTGAACAAGTGCAGAAAGAAGGAGATCTTTACGATTAAAAGAATGGCCAATCAATTCTTCAAGCTCGGCCACTTTGGGAAAGGACAAAATTAACTCAAGAACACCATCAATGGATGGATTTTGTGTAAAATGGTAATGGAAAAGGTCATGCAATTTTTGCATTTTAATTTCCACGCCCCAAACATCGGGGCATTAAAGGTCGTCTACTGAGTTATCAACTTCTATTCAATTTTCACGCACCATATCATCGCCTTTTTTAAAAGGCAACAGCACTTTTCTAGGGATCTCAAAGATAGAATGATTGTTAAAACAGACCCACCAGAGTATTCTTCCTCAGTATTCTAATGTATTGGATTTGTTCATCATCAGGTAGTTAAGGTAGAGGAATATGACCATTTCAGAGACAAATCAAAACGGCCTGATCAATGTCGGGCAACATGGACAGCGTCCTGGAATCAACGCCATCAATTTCAATCAATATAAAGAGGATTTTCTTCAAGATCTCGGACGAAAAGATCGCAGCAAAAACACCCTGAAAAACTATCGTACCGATCTCGATTGTTTCGCTGAATACCTCGACAACCATTGCCCTCCTCGCGGGATCTTAGATTTTGGCCTTGATGCCGTCTTAGAATATGGCAAATTTTTACAAAAAAAATATACCTCTGATAATTCTCGCCGTCGTCGTGTACAAACCCTGCGCATTTTTTTTGACACTCTTGTGCTCAAGGGACTTTTTCCCGATAATCCAGTTCGCAAAATTCCAACTTCCCCTAAGTTTTTAGATATTCCACGTCCGGCCTTGTTCGCCGAAATCAAAACCCTCTGGCACTATTTGCTGGAGGAAGGGAACAGCGCAAATCCCATGTCCGCTGTGATGGCCAAACGCAATCAGGTCATTTTCCTTCTTATTTATGGTGCCGGTCTTAGAGTCAGCGATCTGGCGGAAATGCAGCAAGAGGATTTGATCTTCACCGACAATGAGATTCGGGTTTTGGTACGCCCCTGGAGGCGCGATCCGTATTCTGTGCCTCTCCCTATTCAGTTTCGACCTGTTTACGAAAAATATCTTGAGAGTCTTCACCCCATGAAAGCTCTCTCTCAAGTGGAATTTTCCGCATTACTGTTTAATGCCAATCCCTACAAAATTTTGCGTGGTGGCCTTTCCCCTCGCGGTCTTGAAATTGTCATGGAAGAATATCGTTCTCGTCTGCTTATCCAAATGACTCCCAAATCTCTGCGGCAGGCCACCATTATGAAATGGCTCAATCAAGGACACTCGGACTCGCAAATTAAGGAATGGTTAGGCGTGGCGCCATCCTACGACTTGGCCCAATATAAACTTCGCGCCCCTCAATTTCACTACAATGACGATACCCTCTTTGACATCTATTCCGAATACGTTGATGTCCAAGATGTACGAACCGCACATGCTGGCCCACAATGATTGGCCATGATGACCAATCAACCAACATTTAAAGAACGTTTACAGAAATACTTTCGCGAGCACAATGTCCAGCGCTTCCCCTATGATGGGCAGTATCTCGAGGCCGAACATATCGAGTTCTTTGTCACAGATGCTCTCTTGCTCCCCAGAATTCTTGGACTGATTGAAAATGCCAAAAAGTCTATCATTGTTCATGTCTATATTTTAAAAGACGACGAGATTGGACAAAAAATTATTAATGCTCTCGTTCAAAAAGCACAGGATGGATTGTCTGTAACTTTGATGACGGATGCTATTGGCACAAATCTCCTCTCGTCTGACCTGACTGATGCCTGCATTCAAAGTGGAATTCACTGGATGCAATTCAATCCTCCCTTCGATCACTCTTTCGCTGAATCGGGACGACGGGCCCACCATAAAATGTATCTGTTTGATCATAACAAACTCATCATAGGTGGTTTCAACATTGGCAGAGAATATTTCGGGTCAAAGGGCCATCAATGGCATGACTTTGGAATCTATCTGGAATCCCAGCATCTGTACGAAATCGAATCGGCGCTTTTAGAACTTCATCACTCTCACATGATCGCGCCGCTCTATAAATTTGCCACTCCCTTCCTTCATCCCACTTCTCCTTTTCGAGTCATCTTTCAAGACGGTCAAAAAGGTCTGCGCGATATTTCCAAACGAATCACTCATGCTCTCAAAAGTGCCACGGAAGAAATTCTTATTGTGAGTGCTTATTTTTTTCCCGACCAATATTTCCTACATCTACTTTTACGTGCCCGGAGACGTGGTGTTAATATTTCCATCGTTATCGGAGAACATAGCGATATTGCATGGACCGCATGGGCGTCCCTGCATTTCCTCGAAATCCTGTTGAGCAAAGGAATCAAAATTTACGCCATTCAAAAAAATATCTTGCATGGAAAAGGGCTTATGGTGGACCAAAAATGGCTCACCCTAGGTTCCTATAACTTTCACTTCACTTCGCATTTTTTTAATGTCGAGGCCAATATCGAAACTACGGCGCCTCAGGTATTGAATCAATTCCGTCACACCTTTTTTGATACTGCTGCGAATTCTTCGAAGGTTTTAGACCTGGAGACTCTAAAGCGAGAGGAAAATATATTTTTAAAAGTGCGAAATTTTCTGGCGTATCAATTTAGTCTTATTCTCCATACGTTTTATATGGCCCACTCAAAACTGAATCCCCCAGATTAGTTTATTCAGCTTTCATGGCCTGCGGACGTTTGCCCACCGGAATGCCAAGATCATGATCAAGATCCCATCGATCAGTGAGGAGTTCGTGTCTTTCAATGCGATAGTAATCAATGTCTTTATCGAGCTGATCAAGACGCGTTGAAAGTTCCTTTTGAGTCAGAATACTATCGCGCTTCTTGGCCGTCATAAATTCCAAGGCCTTCTGTTTTTTTCTTTCGATGTCGGCAATCTCCTGGTCATATTCAGCGGCAAGCTGAACTCTTTTTTGATCATACGACCAGACGAAATGATTAATCTCATTCATCTGACGCAAAAAATCCCGTTTCCTTTTTAGCAACAGCACGCGATAAACGCTGGCGTCTTTAACTCGAGTTGCAAGAATGGGTGCATGAAAATTGAGTTGCGCCCCTCTTCGAAAATAATCTTCCTTGCCCCAGCACGGAAAAAAATCTTTTACAAACATGACAAAGTATCCTGGCTCAATATCACGAACATTTCCCACACAAGGAGTTTTCAGATTTACTTGGCTAGCGACTTCAAACTCTACAGCGTCGCCTGCTCTAAAAAATTTTACATTGCGATTTTCAGTGGAAACTTTCACCACATTTCCCGAAGCATCACGATCACTCACACGACCAGGAAAACGAGAATAATCGGTTTTATAGTCGTAAAATGAATCGACATTTTTATAAAATTCTTCATCGGATGAGAGCGATCCACCGCGCTCGGCCGCTTCGACTCCTACGCAACACGTAGTAAAAAATAAACCTAAGCAAAAAATAAAATTCTTCATCTAATTTATTATACCAGAACTTTGTATACACACCATGATGCCCAATCTAGGTAGACGGATTTAAGAGACTCCGTTAAATTATGCTCCAGAATCGAAATTACCAATTAAGTGAGGTGGCCAATGATTTTTTTTCTAGATACAGGCATTGTTGAGGAAATTAGAATGGCTTCTGAATGGGGAATTGTTGATGGTGTGACCACCAACCCTTCTCTGATTGCCAAAACCGGCCGCACACAAAAGGACGTCATCAAAGAAATTACCTCGATCATCGATGGCCCAATTTCCGCCGAAGTTATTTCCATGGACTTAAAAGGCATGCTGCGAGAGGCGGAAGAATTATCGACCATCCATCCCAACGTAGTCATTAAATTACCTTTAACCGAACCAGGGATCGCCGCCTGTAAGATCTTGTCTCGACAAGGAATCAAAACCAATGTGACCTTGTGTTTTTCTCCTGTTCAAGCGCTCCTGGCCGCCAAGGCCCAGGCCACCTATGTATCACCCTTTATCGGTCGCTTGGATGATGTTTCCCAAGACGGTGTAGGACTCATTCGAGAAATGCGCACCATCTTCGACAATTATGGCTTCGAAACCCAAATTTTGGCCGCCTCCATCCGTCATCCGATGCATGTCCGTGATGCCGCACTGGCGGGAGCTGATGTCGGGACAATGCCTTTTTCGGTTTTGAAAGCGCTCTACAAACATCCCTTAACTGACAAGGGGTTGGCCCAGTTTTTAGAAGATTTCAACCGCTCAAAGAAATAACTTTTATTTAGAAATAAAAGAAGTCAGGTTTTCTTCAAAATATCCGACAAGTACAGTCAGATATGAAGAAACAAACTTCTTTTTCAGCAGTCCTAATCCTCTTGCTCCTCAGCTTTTCAGGGTGCAAGCAGGATTCTGCACCGAATGTAACTTTCAAGGCCCGCTCCTACTCTCCTTACGGTAGTGGAGAAGATATTCCCTTACGATGGGCCGATGCTCAGCTCGTAAATGGACTTTCCCTCAAAATTTCAAGCGCTGTAGCCCCCGACTTAGACTATGGTGACGGAAATAATGGTTACACTGATGCGGCCCTTGAATGGAATGGCGCCCTTCCAGGCAAAACTTTTTTTGCCCTCCCTATTACCACAGTGGCCAATCGACAAAAAGCTCAACTGGTATCTTACTTCGATGATGAAATGGGAATTTATAAAGCGGATACTTGGTTTGCTGAGGTTGGAGATGGTGCCTTGGCAATCACCCAATTTTTTGGAATCCGTCGAACAACAGCGAGTGGTCAATATATTGAGCTTCAACACGCCGACATCATCTTGAACTATCACGACTATTCATTTAGCTCAGATCCGAATGATTTTACTCGCTATGATCTGCCTTCAGTGCTTCTGCATGAGATGGGACATTTTATTGGACTTCGCCATGAATATTCCACATACGAATCCGTCATGAGGCCTTCGCTTGGAAGTTATGAAACGGAGAGACAACTCTACTCTGCAGATATTGCCAAACTGGAACAAAATTACGGGATACAACAAACCCAAAGATTAAATGCGTCAGCTAGCTCCAATCTTCGATCAGGCGCAGTTTCTTCATCTCAGGAATCAGAGGTGATTGAAGGTCGTTTTGAACTACGATCCGACGGTCGCTGTGTTCACTTCATCAATGGGAAGCGAACCAGCGAACACCGAGTATCTTTTTGAAAAATCTATCGAACCGAATCAACAACGGACTTGAATGCATCAAGATCTGTGGCAGCTAGCTCGGCCAGCATCTTACGATTCAATTCTACGTTTTTGGTTTTCAATAAATTTATAAATTTAGAATAGCTTAAATCGAACACACGGCACGCCGCATTAATCCGCACGATCCACAGCTTGCGCATATTACGTTTAAACTGCTTGCGACCAACATAGGCATAATGAAGAGCGCGGACAACTGTCTGCACTGTATGGCGAAATTTGATCCCGCGATCAAAATGGAATCCTTTGGCCTTGCGGAAAACTCTGTTTCTTCTTCTTCTCGCCTTAAACCCTCGCTTAGCACGTGACATATCTTATCTCCTGGAAACGCCGGGGGGATGCTCCACTTATATAACCCGGTCAGTTTATAAATTTCTTCAAGGCCTAGGCCTGAATTATGAATTAATCAGCATTCGCTCAACTTGATACAAGTTGGCACTGTGAACATAACCCGCTTTATGGGCACGTTTCTTTGCTTTCTTAGAACGTCCTTCGAGAAGATGTCCCCCAAAGGCCTTTGTACGCTTAATTTTACCACTGCCAGTTTTACTAAAACGTTTGGCTGCAGCCCTTTTGGTTTTCATTTTTGGCATGGCCTTTCTCCTCAAAATATCAAATATGAACAGTTTCAACGAATTGAGCGGAACTTATACATTACAACATATGGGCCGTAAATGGCCCACTTACTTAAAAATGATTCTAACGTTGGGACTTCTTAAGAATTGGGGGAACTGATCTCCTGTCCTTCAACAGTTTTCTTTTTAACACTGTCCCCTTCGTCGTCTTTTTCGGCCTTGTCATCGTGGTCACTCTCTGTACCGTCAGCGTTCCGTCGTACATCAGATCCAGACTTAGTTGGCTTTGCAACAACCTTTTTATCGGGGCTAATCATGGCAAAAACGCGATTCCCCATAAACTTAGGTGGGGATTCTAACAGTCCACCGAGGGCCTCAATCATTTTGATAATCTTATGAAATTTTTCCATTCCAAGGTCTTTGTAGGCCATTTCTCGCCCTCGAAACTGCATCACCAATTTGATTTTGTCCCCGTTGGACAAAAACTTTTCGGCGTGACGAACCTTGGTCTCGATATCATGAATATCTATATTAGGTCTGAATTGAATTTCTTTGAGTAAAACAACAACTTGCTTCTTCTTGGCCTCATTGATTTTTTTCTGAAGAGTATATTTATACTTTCCGTAATCAATCGCCTTGACGACAGGAGGGACAGCATTGGGAGAAATCTCTATTAAATCGACGCCTAAACCTTCGGCAATTTTTCTCGCCTCATCCATGGAAACAATTCCATAAGGATGTCCATCTTCACCAATCAAACGGACTTCAGGAACACGAATTTGATGATTAATTCTTGGGCCCTGTTCTTTTCTTTTTGGGCCGCCGGAAAAACCCGCTTGACCATCTTTTTCACGAAAATCTCTTATAAATTACCCCCTGTGATATTCTTATCATTCTCAACTAAAATTTAGGCCCAAGTCTGATTCTCGTCAATCCTAAGGCAAGAAAAACACACAGAACGTACACTGTTCCGCATGATCTGTCCAAACAGCATAAGTAAATGTTACTCGCAAGCTCATAGGGGCACTTGGAATTTCATGTGTTGGGTCAATTGGAGTTCAAGGTCGATTAAGAGTTGATCGAGCTTCGCCACATCGGTCACCATATAGGGCCCACCTGTATGGGTTAAAATCTTTTGATTTTCTAAATACTTCAACGCATTTCGGGCGACAGGATGAGAAAAACTTTCAGCGAACTTAATGACTCTACCGAGGGCCATTTCCGTCTCAAAGACATCGCGACATTTCTTTAAGTAGGCCTCTGCTTTGATTCCTTGTTTTTCCTGCATATACATGGCCTTCACGGCTAAAGCACCAATGTAATACCCCTCTAACAGATAATTCACACAACGGGAAAAAACGCCGATATCTTTCACCAACAGGTACAAATCTTTGTGACTGAGGGTCAGGCAGTCCTCGAGATCTTTTACCTCTCGGCCTACGGAGGCCGAAATAATGGTAAGGGCATCTAAAAAGAGCTCTTTCACCGTGGGAAGATAAAACTCATACTTCAGCTGCGCCCGTAACTTAAGAAAATGCTTACCCAGATCAGTTTTGGTTGTAATTCGCCCTGTAAAAAGTCCCAGCCAGGCAGAGTTGATAATCCAGGGAACCAAAAAGTGGTGCAAAATCATATTTTTGAAATAAAGAAGTTCCATGCGGGTGTCTTTTTTGATGGAGTAAAAGACGTGCCCCTTGCTCTCAGTTCCAATTACTTCAATTTTATTATTTTTGATGAACATCTGAACAGCACGTTCGATCGTGACATTCAACTTGTCCGGGGTCAAAGAATCTGAAATCGGTAAATTGAATTTATGACAATATTCAGAAATTTTAAGCGCCCTTTCACGGATCTCTTCAAAT